>JBMFPM010000352.1:0-2674 GCA_049969135.1 Anaerolineae bacterium | reverse complement strand
GAACCTTACCCTAAACATAGAGAAAAGCGGTTTTTGGAACTGCTAGGGGTTTTCTGGTTGTCGCAAAGTAAGTATCGAAAGAAGCCCTTATAGCCTATAATCCACAATGGAGTTTGTGAACGTGAATATTGTTGAGCTTGAAACAAAAACTCTGGACGAACTGCAAGCGCTGGCGAAGGAACTCGATATTTCCGGTTACAGCCGTCTGAAGAAGTCAGACCTTATCTTCCGGCTGCTAAAAGCCAATGCGGAGCGTCAGGGATACATCTTCGGTGGTGGGGTGCTGGAAATCATGCCAGATGGCATTGGTTTTCTACGTGCGCCGAGCCTGTTGCCTGGCCCTGAAGATGTCTACGTCTCGCAGTCCCAGATCCGCCGTTTTGGCTTGCGCACAGGTGATATGGTCATTGGGCAGGTACGGCCTCCCAAGGAATCAGAGAAGTATTACAGCCTGCTGCGCGTGGAGGCAGTGAATGGCTTAGACCCGGAAGCGGCCAAGAACCGCCCCCACTTTGACGATCTGACCCCCATTTTCCCCAACAAGATGTTCAACCTGGAGACCAGCCCGGATATCCTCGCTACGCGGCTCATCAACCTGATCGCGCCCATTGGGCGAGGTCAACGTGGTCTGATTGTCTCACCGCCTAAAGCAGGCAAGACCACTGTCTTGAAGCAGATTGCGAATGCAATTACTCATAATTACAACGATGTGCATTTGATGGTTTGCCTGATCGGTGAGCGTCCAGAGGAAGTTACAGATATGGATCGTTCAGTCGAGGCAGAGGTGATTAGCTCTACCTTTGACGAGCCTGTGCAGGCACATACCCGTGTTGCCGAAATGGCTCTGGAGCGTGCCAAGCGCTTGGTTGAGTGTGGACGGGATGTGGTCATCTTGCTGGACAGCATCACACGCCTAGCCCGTGCTTATAACCTGATTGTGCCTCCCAGCGGCCGCAGCCTGTCGGGCGGCTTGGATCCAGTGGCTCTGTATCCCCCCAAGCACTTTTTCGGTGCCGCGCGCAATCTGGAAGAAGCGGGTAGCCTGACCATTATTGCCACCTGTCTCGTGGATACAGGTAGCCGCATGGACGATGTCATTTATGAAGAGTTCAAAGGCACAGGCAATATGGAATTGCACCTAAATCGCAAACTGGCCGAACGGCGCATATTCCCTGCCTTCGACATAGAACGTTCTGGCACTCGCCGAGAAGAACTGTTGTTGCCGCCAGATGTACTGTCTAAAGTATGGACACTGCGGCGTATGCTTTCCGCCATTGGCGAACTGGAAGCGGTAGAGCTTTTGCTCCAGCGCATGGCCAAGACCAGGAGCAACAAGGAATTTCTCGAAACTCTGAACAAGGACCTGTGATGACTGCTGACGGTGACCCCGTGAGTAGTTCGAGCGAAAACGGTGTATCGCCGCACATAACCTGGATAGAGCTGAGAACGCTCTGGGAGCGCCTTTGGCAGGCAGGCTTGCCGTCTCGCTTTGTGCTGCATGGTTGCTTCCTGGCCATGCTATTGGCGGGTATTTGGCTCAGCAAGGCTGTGATTTTCCCCCAACATCTATTCTCTCTTCCCACGCTTGCTGCGCAAATGGCGGTTGAGGGGAAAAGCGTCTCTTTTGGTGTAGTATATGCCTCTTTGGGCGTAGTATCCCCAGGGGGAATAGGCGGAGAAGAGGCTGATGTGTTGGTCAGTGCTGTTGTGCCGCATACAACTATCCCCAGACGCTACCGCATAGACCCTATCACGTATACCGTCGAGCCGGGGGATAACGTTTCGATCATCGCCGAGAAGTTTGGGGTAAGTGTCGAGACAATTCTCTGGGCTAATGGGAATCTGGAAGACAATCCGGACTATCTCCAGGTTGGGGATAAGTTGATTATCTTGCCCGTTTCTGGTGTGTACCATACCGTTGCCAAGGGAGATACTCTGGAAAGCATAGCCCAGAAGTACAAAGTGCGTGTAGAGGACATCACTAGCTACGAAGGCAATTACATGCAAGAGCCCTACACCATTACAGTGGGGCAGAAACTGATTGTACCCGGTGGGCGCAAGCCGTACCAAGTGCGGCACGTCGTCGCTTGGTCAGGTTCTGTACCTCAAGGCGCCAAGCGCGGCACTGGGGTTTTCGGCTGGCCAGTCAGTGGCTATATTACACAGCGCTACAGTGAGGTGCACCCTGCGGTAGATATCGGAGTGCCTGAGGGCACGCCAGTGAAAGCGGCTGATTCTGGCTATGTAGCGGTCGTCGGCCGCAGTGACACGGGCTATGGCCGCTATGTGTTGATTGACCACGGGAACGGTTTCCAAACCGTTTATGCACACCTGAGTGTGATTTACGTAGAGGTGGGTCAATCCGTGGGCAAGGGACAGACTATTGGACTCTCTGGCAATACCGGCAAATCTACCGGGCCTCACCTACACTTTGAGATCAAGCTGAACGGTGTGCGCAGAAACCCCTTCATCTACTTGAAGTAAGACAAGAACCTCACGGGCGCGCTTTTTGCCCCCTGCATCCACCTTCACCAGGGATTGGAAATCCCGGGCGAGTGAATGCCAAATTCGCTTCTAACTTGGCCTACTACTCCTGTTTCCGGGGCTATTGCAAGGTAGCTTAGAAAATGATAACAAGAGAGTGTTGAAAATCTTGTCACTCCTTCACTTTTGG
>JBMFPM010000351.1:0-2704 GCA_049969135.1 Anaerolineae bacterium | reverse complement strand
TCTGGCTCCTGGATAATCATCATCTTGGTGATGTCAATGCCGTGCTCTGCAGCAAGCCTGCGAATCAGCTCTCGGTCTCCAACCAGCGTGCAATTTGCGATGCCTTCCCGTTCAGCATCCTGAGCTGCCAACAGGATCTCCGGCTCATGGGGAGCAGCGACAGCCACCATCTTGGGCCCCACCTTCTTGGCTTCAGCCATCAAATCGGTGAAATTCTTGATTGCCATATACCTCCTCTCACAAAGTAGTTATCTACGCTTCTTTTTCCGCGTTCGATGTTTCGCGCTGCTTGCGGCGACCTGCTGTTTGCTTACCGGTGCTTGTTTGCTACCTTGCGCTTGTCCTGCAGCCATGTCTTTGCGCATGCAACAGTTCTTATACTTGCGCCCACTGCCGCAGGGACAGGGGTCGTTACGGCCAATAGGCCGTCCATGCCCAGCGCTAGCCCGCACCGGAGCCGCGCCATGTCTGGAGACTGCCCCAGACTCCATAGAGCCGGGGTGGTAGGCTTGCACCGTACGTCGTACCGGCTCACGGACCAGGGTTGTGAAGTAAATCCGGCGCGCAATGTCGTAGGCAATACCTTCCTTCAACTCATCAAACATATCAAACGCTTCGCGCCTGTATTCCACAAGGGGATCGCGCTGTCCAAAAGCACGCAGTCCGATCCCCTCCCGCAATTCATCCAATGCCGTCAAGTGCCTGACCCAGCGGCTGTCCACCACATGGAGCATGAGCAATCGTTCCAATTGCCGCATCATCTCTGAACCCAATTGCCGCTCTTTGGCTTCGTACAGTTGAGCGGACAGGTTCAATAACTGCTCCTCAATCTGCTCAGCGTTCAAGCCTTCCCATTTTGGCCGGGCATTATCCGGCAACGGTAGTATGGAGCGCACCTCTTGCCACAGCCCTGATAGGTCCCATTCGATGGGATCACCCGCCGTGTGTTTCATGACCATCGAGCTAAGCTCATCCTGAACCATGCCCAGGATAGTATCTTTCAGTGTGTTTGTGGTGAGGATCAGCCGCCGCTGTTCATAAATGAGCTTGCGCTGCTGGTTAACAACATCGTCGTACTCCAGCAAATGCTTGCGCAAATCAAAGTTATAGCCTTCTACTTTGATCTGCGCATTCTCGATAGAGCGCGTGATCAGGTCATGTTCGATAGGCATATCCTCATCTACGCCAAGCCGATCCATCAAGTTGGCAACTGTAGAACCGCCAAAGCGCTTCATAAGGTCATCTTCGAGCGACACATAAAAGCGTGAAGAGCCGGGGTCTCCCTGCCGGCCAGCACGACCGCGCAATTGGTTGTCAATGCGACGCGCTTCATGGCGTTCTGTGCCAATGACATGCAACCCGCCTAGCGCCAGGACTTTTTCTCTATCTGCGGCACAGATCTCCCGCGCACGCGCTAGCGCTTCTGCCCATGTCTGTGCATCTACTTTGGTCAAATCCACGCCCTGTCGGCGTAATTGGTCGCGTGCTAACCCTTCTGGCTTGCCACCGAGCAGAATATCCACACCACGCCCAGCCATATTGGTCGCAATGGTTACCGCTCCTGATCGCCCTGCCTGGGCAATGATCATGGCTTCCTTTTCGTGCTGTTTGGCGTTGAGCACCTCGTGCGGTATGCCTTTGCGCCGCAGCATCTCGGAAAGCATCTCCGACTTTTCCACCGAGGTCGTACCCACCAATACCGGACGCCCCTGGCGGTGCAATTCTTCGATTTCACGCACGACGGCACGGAACTTGGCACTTTCCGTCTTATAGACTTGGTCGGGATAATCCACACGGATCATCGGTTTGTGCGTTGGAATGACAATTACGTCCAAGCCGTAGATACGCTGAAACTCCTCCGCTTCGGTAGCGGCGGTTCCCGTCATCCCAGCCAGTTTGTTGTACATGCGAAAGTAATTTTGGAAGGAAATGGTTGCTAGGGTAAGGCTTTCCCGCTGTACCCGTACACCTTCCTTAGCCTCAATCGCTTGGTGCAGTCCCTCAGAATAGCGTCGTCCGAACATGAGCCGCCCGGTGAACTCGTCTACGATAATCACCTGCCCATCTTTGACAATATAGTCCCGGTCAGCCTTGAACAACACCTCGGCTTTGAGCGCATTCTCCAGATAGGGCGTGAGGTTGTAATGCTCTGGGGAATAGAGGTTGTCAATGCCTAACGCGCGTTCTACCTTTGCTGTACCTTCCTCGGTGAGCGTTACAACGCGCAATTTCTCATCTACCGTGTAATCAATCTCGGGCCGCAGTTGTTTCACCAGTTTGGCGAAGCGGACATAGTTGTCTGTGGATTCCTCAGCCGGTCCCGAAATGATCAAAGGGGTTCTCGCTTCGTCAATGAGGATATTGTCTACCTCGTCCACAATCGCATAGTGCAGTTCGCGTTGCACGCACTGCGAGAGGTCCCAGACCATGTTATCCCGTAGGTAATCAAATCCGAATTCATTGTTCGTACCATAGGTGATATCGGCGAGATAGGCTTCACGCCGGGGTACCGGGCGGAGGTTTTGATAGCGGTCATCCGTGGCTGGATAATCAGGGTCATAGACAAAGGACCCTAGAGCCGGATTTTCTGCAGCAGTCTGGATAACGCCCACGGTCAAGCCCAACAGGTGATAGATCGGGCCCATCCACTGCACGCCGAACTTGGACAGATAGTCATTGGGGGTAACCAGATGAGCGCCACGGC
>JBMFPM010000350.1:0-2726 GCA_049969135.1 Anaerolineae bacterium | reverse complement strand
GCGAAAGATTTTTCGCCCCTACCCCCCACCACAGCATTCGCCCCTACCTCACCGGCAAAAGCGCTGGATCAAGGACATAGACACCTTCGTTGCCGAGGGCCACGTATGGGAGGATGTGTGCCTCGTCTCATGCGGATACCTACGCAGTATCCTAGAGGGCCCGCCTATTCCCGAAGACGCTAGCCAACCGCCTGAGTGACAAGTGACGAGTGATGAGTGACGAGTAACGAGCAGACGCAAAACGGAATACGGAACACGCAACACGCAACACGAAACACTCCTCACTCCTCACTTCTCACTCCTCCCTTTCCCCATTTGCCCAACTTGCCCTCCTGTGCTATCATGTGTTCTGCAATTTGAAGGAGGGGTCTCGCCTTGAAAGCAGTTTTCATCAAACGGGATTTATTGCTGGAACCATCTCCCGGCGAAGGTCAGGTGAAACTTCGCCCCGGTGTGGCTGAAGGCTTGGGCGCGCTGGCGGGAAAAGGGTTGTTTCTCCTCATTGTCCTGGATACAGCATCCTGTGCCCTAGTGCCTGAAGCGTTACCTGCCGCACAAGCAGCCGTGACACAGCCCATGCTGGAGGCAATCCGCGCTGGCGGAGGGCGAGTGGACGCTCTGCTCGAATGCCCGCATCGCCCAGAAGATCGTTGCGGCTGCTGGGGTACGTATCCCGGCTTTCTCTATGCCGCTGCGGCGCAACTTGATCTGCACCTGGAAGAGTGTTACTTGCTCTGCGACGAAGCCAATGACGTGCTCCTGGCTTATAAGGTGGGGTGCCGCCCCGTGCTGGTCTTGGACGGGCGCACCATTGGTGACCTGTACGATGGACATCAACCAGAACCACGCGATTTCCCTATCGCACGTGACTTTCAGATGGCAGTGCAATACGTATTGTGCGAGGAGGAAGCGAACGAGGCTTGGGGGCATCCACGCCAGCCGGCATCCCTTTCGAAATTGGAAGAGCCCGTGCCCATGGATGAAAATCCAGAGCTTGCCCCCACGCTCAGATTGCTCACACCTGTGCCCGGCCTCAAGGGGGCCTTGCTCCTCAACTTACCCCAGCTCAGCCGCAATGCACGGCAATGGCTGCTGGTCTTTGTCCTTGGCGGTGTGTGGCTCAGCCTGGGCATTGCCTATATCCTCACCCATCTGTACCGTGTGCAACCATTCCCAGCGTTCGTTTGGTATTTGACCTTGCAGTTCATCCCGCGTCCGCTGCGCGGTCTGTTATTCATCATCAGCGGAGCAGTAGTGGTATGGATTTCGCTCCGTGCATTCCTGCGCCTCTTCCCGGGCAATGGTCAACGGAGATGATTCTCGCGCTTTTAGACCCCTGATGGGAGGGTGTTGAAAAAGTCCTCCCAGTGTCATGCTGAACGAAGTGAAGCATCCCGCGGTACTTGAGAAGATGCGGCTCAAGTTACGCGAGACCCTTCGCTCCGCTCAGGGTGACAAGATTTTCAATACCCTCCTGATGGGACAAAACCCTAGCATAAATCGAGAAAGGATTCATAGATGAGCACTCAAGTCTTGGTCGCTTACGCCTCCCGACACGGAGCAACCGCCGAGATTGCCGAAAAGATCGGGGAAGTGCTTTCAGAAGCTGGCTTCTCCACAACGGTGCTGCCTGCCAGCCAGGTGAAGGATCTGACCCCCTACCAGGCAGTCGTCTTGGGCAGCGCCGTATACATGGGCCAATGGCTCAAAGAGGCGGCGGATTTCCTGCGGGACAATCAAGAGGAGCTAGCAAAGCGCATGGTGTGGCTCTTTTCCAGTGGGCCTACGGGCCCTGCTCCGGTGAATCAGTTGCTGAAAAGGTGGCGCTTCCCCAAGTCGTTGTTGCCTATTGCCGAGCGCATTCAGCCCCGCGACATCGCGGTATTCCACGGTGCGCTCGATGTAAATAAACTGAGCCTGCCTGAGAGGATGGTCGTCCAAGGCGCTAGAGTACACTTGGGCGACTACCGCGATTGGGACCTCATTGCTGTCTGGGCTGAAGGCATTGCCGATGCGTTGAAGTAGGGGCAAGGCATTGCCAGGCTGATTTCCCGTTGCCGTGTGCCTCTCATCCGAAGGGTGGCATACCAGGGCAAGGGTACTTTCTAGCAATGCCTTGCCCCTACCATATTCGAAAAATTTTACACGCACCTCTTGACAATTCAAACGAAATGTGCTATAATAGTGCTGCAATACAAGAGAATATCTAGTCGCAAGCGGATTCGCGCCCAGGCGAATAGACGCAATGCTCCTGGCATCGTAGTTCTGGGGTCGTTTGAATGAAGTGCTGTGTCGTGGTGGTCACAGCCTCCGACCCGTCTTCTCCCTTTGGGAGGAACGGGCGTTAGGGTACAGGGAGCAATTCCTGTGCCTGCCGTGTTTGCGAAGGAGGCAAATTCCTGTTGGTGATCGGGCTTTTGCCTCCTTTTTCTTTGGAGGGAATTGGCAGCGTTTGCAGGTTCACAGCTCAGAGAGGAGGTGGTGTGCAGGCAAGAAAACCCTTGGGACGTCCGTACGTAGAAGCTACATTTCTTGATCAATTTGTAGGAGGAGAGGAAAGAAATGTCACAAAAGATGCAGGAAAGAATTTCGGAACTGCAGGAGCAATTGCGACAGGGCGTGATCAGCCGGCGTGAATTCTTGCGCTATGTGACGTTGCTCGGTGTGTCGCTGGGAGCGGCAGAAGCTTTGGCCGCTTGCGCGCCCAAGCCCACGCCGACCGCGGT
>JBMFPM010000349.1:0-2733 GCA_049969135.1 Anaerolineae bacterium | reverse complement strand
TCTGGATGGCAAAAGCCAGCGCCGTAGCCAACACGCCAGTGAACATAGCGGCATAAAGCACCTCATTGGGGATAGGCCATTTCCAATTTGCGGTCACCAGCATTGCCAGTCCGCTGAGCACAGCTACCGTTGTAATTTGAACAAGTGTCAAGGCTAATGCGTCTGTTTGTGGTGCAAATAGGCTAACCGCCGTAATGTGCAAGGCAAAGCAGAAAGCACAGCCCAATACGATCAAATCCCCTCGGGATGGGACCAAGTCATGCTCTAATGTTAGCAGAGCCAAGCCAGCGGTTGCTAGGATAACCCCCAGCCATGCTTGGCGTGCTGGCATGCGCTTGAGCAGCAGCGCCGAAAGGCATGGCACGATGACTACCGACAAGCCAGTGATGAAACCTGCTTTTGATGCTGAAGTATACTGCAAGCCTATCGTTTGGAAAGCGTAACCGCCGAAGAGAAACAAGCCGATTGCTATCCCTGCGCCGAGCATGCGCGGGTGCAAGGCACGCAAACGTCGCCCAAACAGCAAAAACAGCATCGTCGCTGCCAAAGCAAAACGCAGTGCAAGGAATGTATAGACCGGGAAATTCAGCACAGTTTGCTTCACTAGCACGAAGGTGCTGCCCCAGATCAGCGCTACAGCTAGTAACAATGCATCTGCTTGCCACTGCAGGACCTTACGTAATGGCTTGCTCTGCTCCCCAAATTTTATTTTGGAATGCTGGTGCAGCACTCGGCTTTCGCCCTGAGAGGCATAGGGATTTTTCGAAGAATCGGGCTGCTTAACTTCTGAGTTCATCGCGTACGGTGTAGTAGAGTTCTTGGGCACCAAGTTCTCTCAAGGTATAACAAGGCGCTCCCATCTTGTCAGCCAATTGCTGCGCCAGGCCACGATCTAGCGCCTCGTGTTCCATGTTGATGACTACGGCGCGGATGCCGCACTGCTTGATAAGCCCTGCGATGCGCAGCGCTTCTTCGAATGGCGGGAGGCCAGACAGCGAGACATTTCCTGCTCCGTCGGTGAGCAAAATGAGGAGCGGCATGACCTCCGGGTTCTTGCGTCGTTCACGAGCCAAGACTTGGTGAGCAAGTAACAATCCCGCCGAGAGGGGCGTTTTGCCACCGACAGGTATGTCCTGCAAGGCTTTCCTAGCTCGTTCAACGCTGGCTGTAGGTTGCAGTACGAGCTGAGCACCCTCCTTCTGAAAGGTGATCAGACCCACCTGATCGCGTTTTTGATAAGCATCGAGTAGAAGGGACAGGATAGCTCCCTTAGTCGCTTTCATGCGTTCTGCAGCCGCCATAGACCAACTGGCATCCACGACGAACAAGATAAGGTTCGCCGCGCGGCGGATGCGCACCTTACGACGTAGATCCTGGCGCTCGACCACCAGTGCTGTGCCTTCGCGCGGACGATGAATCTGATGCGGAGCTGCCTGGCGCACAGTGGCATCGAAGGCGATGTCTACAAATTGCCCCTTAGCATCACAACTGCTGACATAGCGGCCGCGTTTGCGACTGGCCTTGGTGAAACTGCGTTTGCCATAACCGCGGCGGATCATGTGATCCAAGGAGGTTTCTAGGCGGCGGGGCCGAAAAGCCTGGCCAATCTCGACGGGCATATCGGCTTGTCGGATATAGGCAAGCGGAAGCCCATCAGCGCGATGCCCTTTTAGAGGGACGCCAACCCCTGAGTTGGTGTCTCCTTCAGCGGAGTAATCCTCAGGTGCGTTTTTTTTTACTCCATCGGATGGGGCTTGTGATGTGGTATCGCTACAGGGGTCAGTGCGAACCATTTCCAAGCGCTGTTCCAACTGTTCAAACTGTAGTTCTGTTTCTTGAAGAGGTCTTTTATTCAACCGATGAGGCAGGGCTAATTCTGCAGCCAATAGAATATCTGCCTCGTTGATCGCTAGGCGACCCTCGAAGGCAGCGTGGGCTAGCGCTGCCTTGAGGATGACGATGTCAGCACGGTGGCCATCTACTCCAAATTCGGCGGTCAATTCAGCAATAGCGAACAAGTCATTATCCGTGTAGGTTACCTGGGGAAGCAGATGCTGAGCACGCACGATGCGCTGCGATAAAGCCTCTTCTTGTGCCTGCCATGCTTTGTAAAAAGCCGCGGGGTCCCGTTCGTAGGCGATGCGACGGCGCACGATCTCGACGCGCTGCACAGGATCTAGGATGGTTTTGATATCCACACATAGGGCAAAACGATCCAACAATTGGGGACGCAGTTCCCCTTCTTCGGGGTTCATGGTACCTACGAGAATGAAACGAGCGGGATGGGTAAAGGAAATGCCCTCGCGTTCCACAACATTGATGCCCATGGCGGCAGAGTCCAGCAGGAGATCCACGACATGGTCATCCAGTAGATTCACTTCGTCAACGTACAGCAAGCCTCGGTTGGCAGCAGCCAGCACTCCCGGCTCAAAATGCTTTTCACCTTTCTTGATCGCCTGCTCGATGTCCAGGGTACCCACGACGCGGTCTTCTGTGGCACTTACAGGCAAATCAACGAATTGCGTGCGGCGTTTGACCCGTGGCAGGTTTTTCTCTGTTGCCAGTCTGGTGCGACAGTTATCGCACAGAGTCTCTACCGAATCTGGATCACAGTTGAAAGGGCAACCATCCACAACATCAATCTCTGGCAGCAAAGCAGCCAAAGCGCGAGCAGCGGTGGATTTCGCCGTCCCCCGCTCGCCGCGGATCAGCACTCCTCCGATTTGAGGGCTA
>JBMFPM010000348.1:0-2734 GCA_049969135.1 Anaerolineae bacterium | reverse complement strand
GTGGAGATGGTGTCCAGCCCGAAATCGTTGCACATACGGTTTGCATGGATGATCACTTCGGGATCGCTGATCCAGCACATAGGTCCTAGGGCATCGGTCGTCTCATACTCAGGGCCTTCTAGTTCACCAGCGTAAGGCCCTTTCTCAATACGCGTGAGTCGGCTGCAGCGGATGGGACACGAGAAGCAAGCTTTGGTCTGGTACGTATAGCGGGCAATCGCTTGAGCATCTACGCGGTCGATCCAAGGTACCTGGCCAAACTGGTGATTGCGGGCAGGGAGATCTCCTACTTGGTTTTTAGGTTTCATCAGGACAACAGTGCCCCACTCACGCAAGCCGTTTACATTAGGGTGATCCCGCACTTTGGCAAAAGCACGGCGTGCTTGATCCAGGAAGTCAGGGGGTAAACTTGCCTCACTTCGTCCATATACCTGAATTGCCTTCAGGTTCTTGCTGCCCATAATGGCGCCACCCCCACAGCGAGCAGCCGCCCGGCCACGATCGTTGATAATAGCAGCGATACGCACTTGACGCTCTCCTGCAGGTCCAATACATGCGACGCGGGCACCGTTTGTCTCCAATACTTCGTGGGTAGCTGCTGTGCCCAAGCCCCAGAGACGGTCAGCGGGTCGAATGGCAATGCCTTCCGGGGTGACTTCGAGATAGACGGGCCGTTCCGCACGGCCGGTAATTACCAAAGCCTGGTATCCAGCCCGCCGAAGCGCTGGCCCAAAGAACCCCGAAGCATTGGCATAGCCATAGATCCCTGTGAGTGGGGAGTGGAAAGTAACGTGGTAGCGGGCACCTGTGGGCCAGGGGGTACCTGTGAATGGACCAACCGCGAAGATCAATGGATTCTCGGGGGCAAAGGGATCGGTTGTATTGGCGACATGGCGAAAGAGCAATGCTGCTCCCAGTCCTCTTCCGCCCAGAAAAGCGGAGTCCAAGAGAGGATTGGGAGATTCGAAGCTAACTTTCTGCGTAGTGAGATCAATCCAGGCAACGGATGGCTTCATCATCGTTCCTCTTTCACTTCAGCGAAGATACTCCATTATACCAACAACTAGCTTTTATGCGCAAAGCCTTCACGCTTGGGATGCCTAGAACTTTTCTCCATTGGCACTTCCATTCGGGGCTACACCGTCCGGCTGTAGGGGACAAATCATCATACAGGCGATAAATGTGTATAATGTGCTTGCTTTTCGGGTTCTTTGGCATGCAACGTAATCATCATAGCCGACCATACCGAGACATGGCCGGCTATGGCAATGAATTTCAGAGGATATAGGCCATGGATAAACCCATTGACTGGTGCTCCCTGATCTCCCCACTCAACCTATGCAATGCGTATGTGCCCGGCAGTCATCTGCAACGCTGGGTTGAATACAACCCCTGTGAGAGCGGGGTTGTTTTCCGCTGTGAGACAACGGATCAACGCACAATTCAGTTTCGTTTGGATGTTGTGATGCCTGATGTCGTGCGCGTGCGCATAAACCCTGACAGAATCCGCTGCTGCCCTAGCGAGATGCTGATCCAACAGGACTGGCCTCCTCCTCCATTTGCTATAAAGGTACAGGATAACTGTCTAGTTCTCACCACGGAGCGGATACGGGTGGAAATCCAACGTCTGCCATGGCAACTGCGTGCTTTTGATCTTCAGCAATGTGGCACCGTAGCTACTCCCTTTTTCAGCCAGCGCATTGATGATCGCGCCTACGGCCCTCGCTATGAAGTAGCGCCTATTGGTTTCGACAGGGATCATCAAGGTCGCTTGACAGTGCGTGAAACGGTAGCGGTAACCCCCGGAGAATGCTTCTATGGCTTCGGAGAAAAGTTCACGCCGTTGAACAAGTGGGGGCAAGAACTGGTTTCCTGGACGGTAGATGCTGGCACCGTGGGTAGCTACCGTTCCTATAAGAATGTCCCCTTCTTTATGAGCACGGCTGGGTATGGCCTGTTTGTGCACTCCTCCTATCCCATTGTATACCGCATAGGCAGTGAATCTAGCATTTCCTATTCTATCCACATCAATGATAGTCAAATGGACTATTTCTTGATTTATGGTCCAGATTTCAAACACATTCTCAAACGCTACAGCGATTTGACTGGGTACGCACCTGTGCCTCCCAAATGGTCATTTGGATTCTGGATTTCCAGGTGCAGTTACAAGAGCCGTGCAGAAGTTGAGGCGATCGTGCACGAGATGCGCGCACGGGATTTCCCTTTTGACGTTATCCATCTAGATCCGTGGTGGATGGGAAATGGGCCTTGGTCCACCTATGAGTGGGACACCGAATCGTTTCCTAATCCCGAGGAGATGATCCAAAAGCTGCGTGCACAAGGTGTGCGCATTTGCCTATGGATTCATCCGTATGTGCCCAAAGGCACTAGGGCATATGATGAAGTGCTAGCAAAGGGTTATTACGTTCATAACCTTGATGGCGGCGTTAGCCCACCAATGGATTATTTCTTGGGAACGGAGCTGGCGGTGCTAGATTTTACCAACCCACAAACCTGCGCCTGGCTGGAATCAAAGCTCCAGTCACTGCTCGATATGGGGGTAGCAGCATTCAAAACGGACTTTGGTGAGCAAGCGCCGGTAGATGCTGTCTACCATGATGGGCGCTCTGGGTTAGAGATGCATAATTTGTATCCGTTGCTCTACAATCGCACAGTCTTTGAGGTGACCAAGCGCCATTATGGACGGGGGCTTGTGTGGGGCCGCTCAGCATAC
>JBMFPM010000347.1:0-2742 GCA_049969135.1 Anaerolineae bacterium | reverse complement strand
GGTCAACCACTTGGGCCTCATTGGGGCAATGTGCTGGAGGTCGCGTTCAGCCCGGATGGACGCATATTGGCAGCAGGTGGCTATCGCACCATCGTTCTTTGGGACATTGCGTCTCGCGAGCCAGTGATGCCGCGCCTGGAGGGGCACAGCCACTATGTAACCTGTATGGCGTTCAGCCCGGATGGGAAGATGTTGCTGTCTGGTGGGGATGCAGATGACGCTATTCTGATATGGGATGCCTCAACTGGGGAAAGGATAGGAGAGATTCCCCTCGTTGGTTACACCGATGGGATATTCAGCCTGGCGTTCAATGCTAGCGGAGAACTATTGGCCTCGGGTAGCGGGCATGGCACGGTAACATTGTGGAATGCACATACGCATCAGGCGCTGGGCACCCTGGTGACCGGGCATGCTGAAGGAGTGCCAGCCATGGCTTTCAGTTCTGATGGAGCAACACTAGCGGCAGGCAGTGGAGACTGCACCATTTTGTGGAATATAGGGCAAGTTCCATCCCAACCACTGGCTCGGCTCATCATCAATGGGGCTGGTTACACCGGAAGCCTCGCTTTTAGCCCGGATGGCAAGGTATTTGCCTCTGGTGGAAAGGACTATGCCATCATTTTGTGGAATGCTGCGACAGGCCAACCTATCAGCCAGCCTTTGAAGGGCCACAAGTCCTTCGTAACCAGCCTCACCTTCAACCCAGATGGGCGGATTTTGGCATCTGGCAGCCAAGACAGCACGATCATATTATGGGATGTTGTGATCCAGCAACCCATTGGTGAACCCTTGGCTGGGCATACGCGGTCGGTTACAGGTGTCGCCTTCAGCCCAGATGGGAAAACCTTAGCCTCCTGCAGCACGGACCAGACCGTTATTCTCTGGGGTGTCGCCACACACCAAGCGCTGGGCAAGCGGCTAAACGGTCATACTGCAGAGGTACAGGCCGTGGCATTCAGTCCAGATGGAAAGACGTTGGCTTCCTGTAGCATGGATAGGACGATCATCCTTTGGGATGTTGCCACGGGGACGCCACGCGGCGAGCCATTACGTGGGCATAGTTTCTGGGTGAACAGCGTTGCTTTCAGCCCGGATGGCCATATCTTGGCATCAGGTGGAGGGGAAGGGGACTGCACCGTTATCTTGTGGGATATCGTGTCTGGTCAGCCCATCTTTTCCCCTCTCAAAGGCCATAGCACGGGGGGGTACAAAGTATCGCTTTCAGCCCGGATGGTGAGCTATTGGCATCGGGCAGTGGTCGCTTCGCCCCGCCCACGGAGGACAATTCCATTATTCTGTGGGACGTAAAGAGTGGTCATGCGATAGGCAAGCCGCTCATCGGCCACAAGTCTGTTGTGGACAATGTAACTTTCAGTCCGGATGGCGGCACCCTTGTGTCTGGCAGTTTGGATGGCACGATTGTCCTCTGGGATGTGAGTTTGAATGCATGGCAAGCACGCGCCTGTCGCATCGCCAATCGCAACCTCACCCTGAAGGAGTGGCAGCAGTTCCTGGGAAATGAGCCATGCCAGCCCACATGCCCGGATCTAACGGATCTTTGCAGGCCGCCTACTCCAACTTCATAATCCGATGATACGGTAGGGGCGCTCTAAAGGAGGGTTATTATGCGCAGAGAAGAGTCATCGTATGCCCTTGGGCATATTGTTGAAGAACTCACTCAGGGCAAGCCCTATGTTTTCGTGGTGATGCCTTACAAGTCCAGGTGGGACTTTTTCGTGCATATCCGCGAGGTAGTGCGTCAGGCGGTGGGCCTTGCAGCGATCCGCGCTGATGATGTGCATGGCGCAGGCCATGATTTGTTGGCCAAGATCCATTTGCTGATCGAACGAGCGGAACTGGTCATTGCCGAAATTAGCACACCCAGCGCCAATGTATTTTACGAGGTGGGCTACGCAGTCGGCGTCCAGAAACCGCTGTTGCTGCTCGTCGAGGAAGGGGTCGATATGCCCACCGACCTGAAGGGAAGGGAAGTAATTTCCTACAGCGGCAGCCGGGAAGCGATGGAGGTATTTGACAAACGCCTGGCAGATCACCTTCGTTCTCGGTTGAACTCGCAGATCGCCCTACTGCGGGATATGTTGGAAGCGGACATACCCACGCCAGCGTACATAGTTGCCAGTCCCAGATATCCTGGCAAGGACAGCCGTATTCGCGCTCAGGCTTACGACCAACGGACGTTTGGTGACAATCTGGGAGTGCTTGGCCTCATCTCCGCTTTTGGATGCATTATGGGCGAGGGTAGAGGCGTGGAGTTGGTATCAGGACAGTATAGCCCTCCAGACCTGCTAAGCCGACCATTGAACCTCTACCTTATCGGCTCTCCAAAGAGCAACCCGCCTGTCCGAGAAATGCTGCAACGCCTGCAACAGGGCCGCGAACCTAATTGGGTCCTTGGTGCTGTTCCTGGTGAAAAGGAGGAGGGGGATTACATGACCGCGCTATACCGGACAAAGGATGGCCAGACGGAGATGGTGGAGGGCAGGACTGAGTATCTGGGCACGGAAGGGGCTCTTATCCACGTTATGGATCATGGGGTTATCGTCCGCGGACCGCACCCAGACTATCCTGGCCGTCTCACGATGGTTTTGGCTGGGCCACATAGTCTGGGCACAGGGGCAGCGTGCTTGGCAGCCACTCGCTCCCCGCTTATCCAGCAAATCAAGGCCGCCTTGCCGGCCGGCGTGGACATTGCGGACAAGCGGCGCACCTTGTGGGTGCTCG
>JBMFPM010000346.1:0-2742 GCA_049969135.1 Anaerolineae bacterium | reverse complement strand
AGAGGACACTAGGGTCAATTCTGTTCGTATGGATGCCTTCTGGATTTAGGCATCGGTTCAAGCTTGGTTAAAGCCACCCGCCTATGCTCCCTATGGTTATTTGCAGCGGGGACACATTTATGGTAAGATTGTTATGAGCGACATAGGAAACGGCGATGTATTTTGAGATCCTTGGCGAGATAACTGACATTGAAATCATTGCTGTTGGCGATTCGATCAAAGACCTGGAGCGCCTACAAAAGCGGTATGGTCCCGGACGATGGCGTAAGCTGAAGGAATCGCCATGGTGCGGCTTGCGAATGGCAAGGTACGTCAGGCTGAGATCCATTGGTATGAAGCCCATGGCATTGGCAAAAAGCGGTTAAAGATCAAGCGGTTTTTGGATTAGATGAATATGAAAAAGATTAGGACAAAAGCTCAGTTTGCGGTTTGTATTCGCAATAGCGGCTGCGAAGATTTGGAAGTAGGCAAAGTTTACCGTGTCCTCGCAGACAAGTTTGCTGCTCGTGATGGCTACATCCGAGTGATTGATGAATCGGGTGAGGATTATCTCTATCCAGCCGATTACTTTGTGCCTATAGCCTTACCTGAGGAAGCAGAGCGAGCTTTGCTAGCAGCATTCTCTTCCTTATCCCCTGCTTGATTGCAGCATATCCGTTCCCTATTGTTCGTCTTTGAACGGGGGCTACACTTTAGTGAGCACCACATTGCTAGCCCCAGCATCGCGGATGGCTTTAGCAATGCGCTGTGCCTGATCGCGGCGTACCAAAGCAATCATATTTCCCCCGCGCCCAGCCCCGCACAGTTTGGCACCCAGCGCCCCTGCCGCGCGGGCGGCATGGATGAGCTTCTCCAGTTCCGGGGAGGAAACACCGATTGCTTGTAGCAGTTTCTGGTTCTCGTCCATCAATTTGCCCAGGGCTTCTATCCTGCCGCTCTCAATAGCTTGCATTGCTTCCATGGCAATTGCCCCGATGCGGTCGAACAGCGTTTCGTAGCGCGCGGGCTGTGCCTGCCAGGCACGGCGCACATCAGCCACGATCTCCCTCGTCGGACCACGGATGCCCGTATCGCCGATGACCAGCCAGAAGGGCCGCTTCACAGAGAGGATTTCGATGGGCTTCCCCTTGACGAAGTAGATGGGCTGTTCGAAGGCGATGACCGTGTTGTCTATGCCACTGGGCGTGCCGTGGTGGATGATCTCGGTCTGGTACACGAGGTCGGACACCTCTTGCGGCGAGAGTGGTTTTCCCAGGTGCTGCGCCAGAGCGCGGACGATGGCGGTAGCAACGGCGGCGCCGCTGCCCATGCCACGTGCAATGGGCACCGTGGAGGAGACTGTCACGACGAGGTCGGGGAAGCCCTCTATGCCCAACCGTTGTAGTGTGTGGCGCACAGTGGCTTCGAGTGGATAGGCCGGATGGGTAGTAGAAATGGGGTCGCCGACCCGGTGCTGGAGTTGCAAGTCGGAGGCATGGATGAGCAATCCCGTACCCTCTCCCGCTTCCTCCACGGTGGCGCAGGCGCGCACCTGCGCCACTGGCACGGCAATCGCCGGCTGGCCATAGACGACGGCGTGTTCCCCGAACAGGATGACTTTGCCCGGAGCACAAGCGGTGGTCAAGGCGTTCTCCCCCTTGTCTTTGGGTTATCTGTCATCAAATCCAGCGGACTACGCACCGCCGACGCGCCGCATTGCAGGACGTGGGTATAGATCATGGTAGTGCGAACGTCTTTGTGACCGAGGAGTTGTTGGACGGTCCGGATGTCATAGCCATCTTCAAGTAGATGGGTAGCAAAGCTGTGGCGGAAGGTATGACAACTACCGTGCTTGGCAATGCCCGCCTTGCGCATGGCTTGTTTGACCGCGCGTTGAATGCTGTCCTCGTGAAGGTGGTGACGGCGGATGATGCCTGTGCGTGGCTCGGCAGAGTGATGATCCGCCGGAAAGACATACTGCCAGGCCCATTCTTTATTGGCGTTCGGATATTTTCGTGCCAACGCGTAGGGCAAATAGACTGCTCCATAGCCTTCCTTCAAGTCTTGCTCATGGATCTCCTTGGCGTGCGCTAATTGACGCTTGAGCGGTTCGACCAAGGATTGCGGCAGCACAGTGACGCGATCCTTTTCTCCTTTTCCGTCCCGCACCGTAATCTGCCGATAGGTGAAATCAATATCCTTGACTCGCAGGCGCAAGGCCTCCATCAGACGCAATCCTGAGCCATACAAGAGGCTGACCACCAGATGTGGCGTGCCGGTTAGATGAGAGAGGATAGCATTGACTTCGTCGCGTGTGAACACTACAGGGATGTGTTTTGTTACCCGCGCTCGCTCAATGCCCTCGATGTTGGGCAATTGGATTTTGAGCACATCGCGATACAGAAAGAGCAGAGCGGATAATGCTACCTTCTGGGTTGAAGCAGAAACTTGCTTCTCCACTGCCAAGTGGGACAAATAAGCGCGGATTTCATCAACGCCCATGTCTTTGGGATGACGGTTATGGTGAAAGAGGATGAACTGCTTGATGTAGTAGAGATACGAGTCTTCTGTGCTGAGGCTCATGTGTTTGAGTCGAATCACCTGACGAACTTGGTTGAGAAATGGCGAGGAGGCCATGCTTGACTCCTTTCTAACTCTTGGCATTAGTGCATTGACGATAATCTCAGGTTTGACAAAAGCCATGACTGATTTTATCATACAGACGTCATTTTGCGGCTTTTGATGCGGTTAAGCCGCGACGGT
>JBMFPM010000345.1:0-2750 GCA_049969135.1 Anaerolineae bacterium | reverse complement strand
CGGAGCGAGCGAAGCGAGCGGAGCACGGTCGGCTGGAGCGAGTGGTTAGGCTGCCCTTTATCCCAAGCAAAGATAGACGCTTTCTAACCTCCTTCGCAGGCGTAGAGGCTCACATCGTCGATGAAGAAACTACTTTTGAGGGAGCTGTCTGTGGTAGCCTGGAAGTAGATCTGAACAGTCTGGCCAATGAATTCGCTTACATCGAAACTAGAAAGCACCCAGGTGTTTTTGGGACTACGATTAGTCAACGTCTCGACTTCTCGCAGCGTAACGCCGCTGGTGTTCCGGATGCGTACATAGAGGTAATCGTAGTCATACAGCATGGATATCTCTTCAGTGCTCATGTACCAGTAATAGCTCAGGTGAGCATTTACGACGGGTTGCCCTGTCGGACCAGTACTGGGGATAATAATGGTCTGGTACAGGGTATCGTTGGCATTGTTGTAACCGCCCAGCCAGGCGGAGTAGCTGCCAGAGTGGGGTATGTTCATGCTGATGAGAGTTGCACCGCCCAGTGTCCAATAGGCTGAGCCGGCCTCAAAGTCGCCGTTCTGGATGGGTTGAGCACAGGGCGGGTAATTCTTGAGCACAATCGGCAAATAACTCCGACACGAGTCTCGATGCACAGGCGGAGGATCTTCGATGTGCCAATCCCAGGTATCCCACTGGTACTGATACCTTGGGAAAAGGCTCCTGTTTGGGCGTGTCAGATTAATGGCGGCGAAGAATTGGTATCCACCTCTACTTGGTGGGTTATGCGTCTGTGCCCAAACCCTATCTACATATGCGCAATTGACCAGATTGTTGGGAAAGTCGCACTGGTCATAGACTGGGTTGTTGGGACAAGCGTCAAAGGTCCATTGGTAATACGACCAGACTGTATAGTACCAGTGCTCTGCAATGCGAGGGTCACCGTTGCCGATAATGCGTCCCTCCTGCTCGTGCCAGGCCCACTTCCACTTTCTGAGGATATAGGCCCCCATGCCGATGTTGTACCGGTAGTCGTTCTTTACCTGATACTGAGTTTGTGAGTTGAACTGGTTTTCCGGGGCATCGCAGTTCATGCCGCTCCAGATTTGCATGATGCCCCAATCGCAGCCAGTGGGGCCAAAAGGTGTTCCATCGGCATTGCACTGGGTCCAGGTGCTTTCATACGCACCTACTGCCTTCAAGATAATGGGCGAGATGTAGCCATCCGTGCCGACATCTCTGAGTGGAGCGGCATACTCATCGGCAATATCATCATGGGCAGCGTCGCAGAAGGCGAAGGCGATGTCAACATCGTCAGGTTGCGAGCAAGTAGACGTGGGAGCTTGCGCCGATACAGGCGGGTGATTTGTGTAGAACAGTATGAGCAAACCCAGCAGGAACCCCAGAATGCACAGAAGGGCGAGCTTGCGGCGGTGTGTCATCCGCAGTTTATCGGTGTAATTGCCCATTATTGCCCTCCCCTCTCTATCCTGCTTGTATCTTCAAGCCAGCCGGCGAATGGGCAGTAGTAAAAGCCTGGGGTTATGCAATGTACCCTTTCCACCTTGCCCTCACCCCTGAGACTAATGAGCACCGGATGCAGCCCAAGGCCTGGGATCGCGTCTCCCAGATGTCGCCAAGCAACAATATATTTGCTCTCGGGTGACCAGGAAAGAAGGTAATAGTATGCCTTCTCCCTGCTCCTGATGACGGCTCTGGTTGTCGGGGCGTCCCACTGGCTAGACAATATCTCAATGTGCATCCTGTTGATCGGAATGCTGTAGGCTACCCTGGAACTGTCCGGCGACCAGATGGGGCTCAGGGAGTAGCTCCAAAGATCAAAGTTGCGACTGTCAATGCTCTCGGCCAGAATGTGCTTCTCTTGACCATCAATGCTTGCCACCCCCAAGGTCACCGGCCCCGGCCCGTGGGACTCACGGATCTCGTATGTGATTTTCTCGCCATCGGGTGACAATCGAAGGGGAGCAGCTGGCTCATCGAAGTGAAGTAACACCGAGGGTGGGGCCTCGCCACTGACGTTCACTGCCCACAGATCGCGTCCTCCTGGGGTGTAATAGATCTGAGAACCATCCCTGGCCCAACCGATCAGGAACACCTCACCAGACTCTGAAGCCACCATCCTCTTCTCTGTACCATCGGGACGGACCACCCAAATCTCGGTTTCCGCGCGTTCTCCCCTGGGTGGCATGCGGCGCAGATAGGCGATCCATTGGCTGTCAGGTGACCACCGGAGGCGCAACTCTACCCCAGGACCCAACACGGGGTCATCCAAGATTCTGTTCTCAGTCCCATTGATATTTACAATGCCCAGGGCAGATTCGGAGTCGTGTTTGCGGGGAAGGATGTAGGCGATGTGGCGGCCATCCGGTGAGACGTGGGCTAGAGGCCAAAATTCTGGGGCGAGGTTCCGTAGCGCAGTGATGATCTGCACGTGGTTGAGGTCATCCACGTTGGCCATCCAGATCACCGAGGTCCACTCGTCCTCCCCCTTGTCCACACAGACGATCTTCAGCCCCAGGGGTAGCGGCCCTGGCACTACAGTCACCACCGGCGTGGGTGTGACGGTCGCCCGTGGCGTGGGCACAGCCGTTGGCGTCCCAGGCGGTGTCGGAGTTTGCAGTATTGGATAGGGTGGTAAGGTAACGGTCACCGTAGGTGGCGAAGGCTTTGGTGGGATAGTAGGTGGTGGGGTCACCGGTGTCGGTTTGGGGGGACGCGTCGGTGTCTCAATCGGCGATTGAAAAGCCTGAGAGGCAGGC
>JBMFPM010000344.1:0-2753 GCA_049969135.1 Anaerolineae bacterium | reverse complement strand
CCAGCCAGGCATCATCCTCACCAGTCCCAACCAAAACGCGGCCTATCGCCTTGTCCCGAACCTGCCTGCTACCAACCAGCGCATTGAGGTCAGAGCATTGCCCTTGGGCATACCCAACCTCAGTGAGGTCAGCTTCTATGTGGACGACGACCTTTTCGCCACCCTCGAGCAGCCCCCCTATGTCGTGCTATGGCAACTCCTGCCTGGCCAACACACCTTCCGTGCTGTGGGGATAGACTCCGCCGGCCAGACCTGGCACAGCCCGCCGGTACAAATTACGGTGGTGCAATAGACAACTCTCCAATGCTGAAGCACTTTAACAAACCAGGATTCCATTGATCTTTCTACCGCAGCTACCATCCGGTGGCTAATTCATTGCTCACGCAAAAGGCATGACCCATGTTATAATTAGTGATAACGTCAATGCCAAGTCCGCATTATACACAGGCTGTGCGCCATGCTATTATGTTATTTATTGCTGGAATGGGTAGCGGTACAAGCCGCCTCTCAGCCCAATATCCCCGCGGTCGGGGCAACAGTTACTAGTACCTAAGGAGCCTAAACATGCACAATGAACTAATTATCGAAAACACCACCATAGTCACTATGAATGCCCAGCGAGACATCCTTGCCGACTCTAGTGTAGCCATCATTGGTCCGCGCATTGCCACTATTGGGCCTCCTTCCGCTGTACGTCGCCAATATCCTAAAGCTCAGATCATTAATGGGCAGGGAAAAGTGGTCTTGCCAGGACTCATCAATTGCCACACCCACCTTAGCATGAGTTTGCAGAGAGGTATTACCCTAGCGGTGAAAGATGGGCTATATCGAGTTATGTGGCCTGTCGAAAGAGCTCTGACGCCCGAAGATTGCTATATAGGTGCGTTGGTGGGGGGCGCTGAAGCACTAAAGAACGGCACAACTTGTGCTGTTGATCATTATTTCTACATAGAGCAGGTAGCCAAGGCAACCACAGAATTGGGCTTACGAGCAGTGCTAGGGCACACAATCATGAGCCGCTTGGGACCAATTACTGGGGAGCAGGAATTAGAAGAAGGTATCGCTTTTGTCCGGCGCTGGAAAAATCGGCATCCCCTTGTTATCCCTTGGCTAGCTCCTCACGCTTCAGATACTGTGGAAAGGGACTGGCTGATTAAGCTACGCCAGGTTGCGACTGAAGAGCAGGTAGGTTTGCATTTGCATCTAGCACAAAGCAACAGGGAACGCGAATATATCAAACAGCAATATGGAATGGGCTGTGTGCAATATCTGTCCAATCTCGGATTCCTAGACAGGGATGTACTCGCCGCTCATTGCATCTATATTGATGAGTCTGAGATTGACTTGCTTGCCCAATCCGGAGCCCATCCAGTGTATTGCCCTATGACGCACGCACTGCATGGATCCCCGCAGAAAGCTTGGGAGATGATACAGAAGGGTATCAAAGTATTACTTGGCACTGACTGTGTGACCTCTAACAACGTGATGGACATTGTGGGCGAGTTGCGGATTGCCGGGGCTTCGCAGAAGCAACTAACTGGTGACTACGAGGCAATGCCTGCCTCCAAAATTCTGGAAATGGTCACCGTGGATGCCGCTGAAGCCATAGGTATGAGCGATCAATTGGGCACTATCGCCCCAGGATACTTGGCTGACTTGGTGATTCTCAATTTTGAAGGGCTGCATACGGCTCCGAACTATAGCCTGTTAGATAACATCGTTTACTGTTGCAATGGCCGGGATGTGGAGACAGTGATTGTCAATGGACAGATAGTTGTTCACAAAGGGAAACTAATGACTGCCGATGAGCAGGAATTGGTGAGGTTGGCTGAAGAAACAGGGCATGCACTTTTGCAGAGAGCATTAGAAAAGGATGCAGACCTAGCCTGGCTTTGGCGGAGCAAGTCAGAGACGAAGTAGATTAGATCTCTTATTGGGCTAGGCATTCATTATCAGGTAGCAGAGGGTTGCCTACGAATACAATAAGAGGTTCTACTGGGTGATCACAAATCGCCCACCCAGGTGTTCTGTTTCAGTGCCGGTGAAGAATGAGCGCATGCTCGGCACAGCAGCCAAAACGATGATCAATTCTACTAGAATATCTACAAGTGGTCTGGGAATAGTAGTATTCCAGGCTACATTCATTACGCCAGCTTCCAATCCGCCATAAAGCAAGGCTACTATCAGCGACCCAATGAAACTCTGTCGTCCAATGAGTGAGATCACCAGTCCCTTTTCTTCCACAATGATAGTGCCTAAGCGGTAACTGCGCCATACTCCTAGTACCTCGGTAGCCCCTGCTAGCGCGGTGACAGCCCCGCTGAGCATCATCCCTAAATAAAAGCCACGGCTCGCATTGATGCCAGCGAACTCGGCAAAGTTGGAGTTCGCTCTGGTCATGCGCAGTTCAAAACCGAGTTTGGAATGCTTAATCCACCAAGCGAGAAACAGAGTAACGATAATGGCTAGGAGAATACCGGTGTTGGCTTTTGTTCCTGTTCCCAATTTCCCGTTGGTTAACTCCATGAACTGTCGGAATTGGGCAGATGCTGGAATCCCTCTGGAAACACCATGTTGTGCTTCACGCAACACAGGAATTGCCCCTATTACTACATTCAGGAGCTGAGGTATGAGCAAATTGGCGATCATACCAGTGACAACTTCATTCACGCCGGATATACGTTTGAAGAAGGCTGGGATAAAGCCGGCTGCTGCACCAGGACCCCGAGAACCTCCAACTCCCGATACAAAAC
>JBMFPM010000343.1:0-2760 GCA_049969135.1 Anaerolineae bacterium | reverse complement strand
GCTCTTCTGCACCTTCCAGGTAGACCAAGTCACAAGATTCTTGCCGACAAAGTTGTCTCGGGAGCGAAACTCTGACTCGAAGTGCAGGGACTCTCCAGCAGGTGCTTTAGACATATCCACAGGATAGCCCATCGCCAGCATGAGAGAAGTTTCATACTCACAGGCATGGACTGCCCCACCAGGCGGGGAACGCCTCACCTGGTTAAAGGTTTCAGTGCTAAAGTTCCACACGTTCGCCAGGATCGGAGTGGCATCGAATTCATCAGCCAACTCCCGCAAAGCCACTTGCAACAATTCCGGATTGTTGCCATGGCCATTCATCAGAATCACCTTGCGAAATCCCATGCGTAGAAGCGAAGCGACAATGTCATGCACCAAATCAATCACTGTGCGCGTACGCACTTTGATCAACCCAGGCCATTTGCCGACGGCATCCACGGAAAAAGTAGCCCACACTGCCGGCATAACCAGCACCGGAATTTCCCCCTCCAATGCCGCTGCTACCCGCTTCGCGATTCCTTCGGCAATGAACGTATCCGTGCCAACCGGCAAATGTGGACCATGTTCCTCTACTTGGCCAATCGGTAGCAACACGACCGCATTCTTACGAATGGCTTCTTCTATCTCTGGACTGCTGTTTAATAGGAAATCTGAACGCATGATGGAATGAATCCTCCCTACATAGTATTCTACACTTGGTTCATCAAAGTCGTCTCAATACGGCGATACTCCTCGTATAGTCTAGCATAAATCCCTGCATGCTCGGAAATGGGCTGGCGGTGCACTAACTCGCCAACCATCACTGCACGTGCCTGGGCAAGCGTTGCAAAAACGCCACTCCCCAACCCTGCCAGCATCGCGGCACCAAGGTTTGCCGTCTCCGCTGTCCGCGTCCAAGCCAACGGTCTGTTGATGACATCGCCGATGATCTCGCGCCAAAGGGCACTCTTCGCCCCACCGCCGAAGACGATCACCTCCCTAACCTGCCCGGCTAACTCCTCGGTAACCGCCAGGTTTTCGCGCATCTGATACGCTACACCCTCCAAAATGGCGCGCGTGAGATGTGCACGAGTAGTAGCCAGGCTCAAGCCGTGAAAAGTTCCCCGTGATTGGCTCTTCCAATGCGGGCTTCCCGCGCCACTGAGATGGGGATAGAAGAAAACGCCATCCGCTCCTAGTGGGACGCGTGTTGCTTCCTCATCCAATACCGTGTACGGTGTGCCTGGGCATATGGTATCACGGTACCAACGCAGGCTCCCTGCCCCCGTGCTGATCACCCCTTCCAACACCCAGCGATCGGGCATGACGAAGGTGAAAGTAGGGACGCGCATGTGCGGATCCACGTGCGGGTGATCCATGATCTGCGTAATCGCTGAGGCTGTCCCCAACGAGAAGGTGGCCATGCCATCTTGAATGCCTGCTCCAAGAGCGGCGCACTTCTGGTCCTGCCCTCCTACAGCGACGATGACATTGGGGCGCAAGCCCAGTTCTTGTGCCACTTCTGGTCTCAATGTCCCCACTGGCTCACCTGCCCAGCAGATATCGGGCAAGATCTCACGCGGTATGCCAAAGGCATCCAGCAACTCTGCACTCCAATCTAGCGTATGGAGGTCATAGAGCATGGTACCGCCAGCCATGGAATGATCGGTAACTCCTTTGCCGCAAAAGCGGTACACCAGGTAGTCATGCCCCATGAGCACCCTGCGCATCTTCCCCCATAGGTCAGGGCGGTGTCGTTGCAACCAGAGCAACTTGGGCAACACGTAGAAGGGCGATGCCCGCTTGCCGGTGATGGCAAACAGTTTTTCCTCCGGATAACGTGCGAGGATCATCTGGCTCTCTTCGAATGCCCGGCTGTCCAGCCAATTGATGGCATTGCCCAAGACGTTGCTCTGCCCATCCAGGAGGACAAAGGAAATGCCTTGCGAGCTGACCGCCAAGCCGCGCACCGCCTCTCGGGGGGCATGCGCAGCCTCCATTGCCTGCGCGATTGCCTGACAAGTGAGTCCCCACCATGCCTCAGCATCCTGCTCAATCATAGTCGGCGAGAGCGTGATGAGACCATACTCCAGATAGCTCTCGCCCAACAACCGGCCATCTTCATCGTAGACTGCAGCCTTACAGCCAGTGGTGCCAAGGTCAATGCCGAGCAATAGTGCCATGGTATTCTTTCCTTAAGCTAGTATTGCTGAAAATTCTTGTCCTTTTGAGGAGGAGCGCTTCGTTCATGAAATACGTAGCAAGAGACAATTTCCATGTCCATGTCCAAATAAACTAATCCGTAATACTATTGCTCATCACCCAGGTTCAATCAGGATTTTGATCGAATCTACTGGGTATCGCATTTTCTCCAATCCAGTCACAAACTCTTCCAATGGAAGACGGTGACTAATAATAGAGCGAACATTAATAGCCTTGCTTTGCACTAGACGTAGTGCATCTTGAAAATCCCCTGATAAGCTGAAAGATCCGAAGATTTTTAGCTCGTGTCGAAAAATTTGAAAGGGACTCACCTGAATGGTTGCATCTGGAGGACAAACGCCAAAGAACAGAAGCTTGCCTCCCCTTTCCACGTATTCAAATAGACCTTGCACAACCTTGGGATTACCTGTGGCGTCTATGACCAAATCATAGGGACCTAAATCTCTGAGCGCCTTATCTAAGCCGTCATCAGCTTTTAGGACATAGTCTGCTCCCAGTTCCTTAGCCAATTCCAGCTTCTTATCAAAGAGATCTACTGCTACAACTTCTGATGCACCC
>JBMFPM010000342.1:0-2761 GCA_049969135.1 Anaerolineae bacterium | reverse complement strand
GCTGCTATCAGTTCACGTGCAGGTGGACTGGTCAAAGCCAGGCGAATACGCAGGGCATCCAGTGGGTTGAAACTAACCGCCACCACGCGGCGCCCCAACGCCAGTGCTCCCGTAACGATCGCCGGCGATTGGCAGAAGGGGTCAACGACCAAGGCATTCGGTTCGGTATAAGCTTCAATGTAAGCGGCGATGACATGGGATAAGTCGTCAGCCTCCGTGCCAGGGATGAAATAATCCACAGAGGTCATGTGCAAGCTCCTTCCGCGTCTTCAGAAGAACCCATGTCCACAAAAGTCTTGCTCTTTACGGTAATTGTACGTGTGGTTCGCCGTTATGCCAAAGGAGGCTGGAGGTTTGACCAGCAAAATGAAATGCAGTAGTATGCTACGCAATTAATACACTGTAGCAAGGGAGGCACATACTGGTATGACAACGGCCTATGCTGCTGCGATTGACCAAGGGACAACCGGCACACGGTTTATGATCTTCGATCACACCGGGCAAGTGGCTGCTTCGGCATACCAGGAGCATCAACAAATCTACCCCAAGCCCGGCTGGGTCGAGCATGATCCAATGGAAATCTGGAATGTTACCTGTCAGGTAATCCGGCGTGCACTTGATGAAAGCGGCATCAAGCCTACGCAGATACTGGGTATTGGTATTACCAACCAGCGTGAGACGACTGTTGTTTGGGACCGTGCCACCGGCAAGCCACTCTACAATGCAATTGTTTGGCAATGCACCCGCACGCGTGATATTTGCCAGGAGCTTATCCAGCAAAATCTTGAACCCCTCATCCGGGAGCGAACCGGTTTGGTTGTTGCTACTTACTTCTCTGGCCCAAAAATCAAATGGATACTGGACAATGTACCCGGTGTGCGTGAGAAAGCAGAACGGGGACAGGCGCTCTTTGGTAACATAGATACCTGGCTGATTTGGAACCTCACGGGAGGTGTCAATGGCGGAGTGTATGTTACCGACTATAGCAATGCTTCGCGCACCATGCTGATGAATCTGCACACACTGGACTGGGATGACGAGATCTTGGAGCTATTGGATATCCCCAAGGCGATGCTCCCTACCATTCGTCCTTCCAGCGACCGCGATTTCTATGGCTATACGGTAAGCGATGGGCCGCTGTCCGCACGCATACCGGTATGTGGCGACCTCGGCGACCAGCAAGCAGCACTAGTGGGGCAAACATGCTTCGCCCCTGGCGAAGCCAAGAACACGTATGGCACTGGCTGTTTCATGCTGCTCAATATCGGCGGAGATATTGTTCTCTCTCAGAGCGGTCTCTTGACTACTGTTGCCTATGGCTTTGAACCAGGCCGCTGCACTTATGCACTAGAGGGTTCTATCGCCATCACGGGCGCTGCCGTACAATGGCTGCGCGACAACCTGGGCCTCATCAAGAGTGCCGCAGAAACAGAGGAGATTGCTCAGTCGGTGG
Source organism: Anaerolineae bacterium (assembly GCA_049969135.1). Classification (GTDB taxonomy): domain Bacteria; phylum Chloroflexota; class Anaerolineae; order UBA2200; family UBA2200; genus JACIWX01. The sequence continues at coordinate 1,308 of JBMFPM010000342.1, read as the reverse complement.
ATGACACTGGCGGCATTTACTTTGTGCCGGCTTTCTCTGGCTTATTTGCGCCCTATTGGGATATGGACGCACGTGGTGCGATCCTGGGTATTACCCGCTATGTGACCAAGGCGCATCTTGTGCGTGCCACTTTGGAGGCCATTTGCTATCAAACGCGGGAAGTGCTTGAGGCGATGCGTGCCGATGCCGGGGTAGAGTTGCGCTCGTTAAAAGTGGATGGCGGGGCTGTAGTGAACAACTTTCTCATGCAGCTACAATCTGACATCCTAGGAGTGGAGGTGGTGCGGCCAATAGTCCGGGAGACCACAGCCCTAGGAGCCGCATACGCTGCAGGCCTCGCTTCTGGCCTGTGGAAGAGTATGGAGGAACTGCGTGCGAACTGGGCTGTTGACCGTGTATTCATCCCTCAATGGGACGAAGGGAAACGCGAGGCAGGCTACCGGGGTTGGCGTAAAGCTGTGCAGCGAGCCATGCACTGGGTGGAGAGGTAGTGAGTAGAGCAAACGGATACGAACCGGGGAAACATGGATGCTCTGTATGATGTGATTATCGTAGGTGGTGGGGTAGTAGGCTGTTTCATTGCTCGTGCGCTTTCACGCTACAAGCTGCGTGTGCTCCTTCTGGAGCGCGAATCAGATGTTTGTTCGGGCACTTCGAAAGCCAATACTGCCATCGTCCATGCAGGCTACGATGCCAAGCCAGGTACACTCAAAGCCGCGCTGAATCTTGCGGGCAATCGCGCATACGATCAGGTTTGCGCTGAACTGGACGTGCCCTTCCAGCGCTGTGGCACCTATGTTGTGGCTTTGACCGACGATGATTTACGTACCCTCGATGATTTGTACCGCCGTGGCATACAGAATGGTGTGACAGGGATGCGCATCATTTCTGGAGAGGAAATGCGGCGCATTGAGCCACTGGTCAATCCTGAAACGCGAGGGGCGTTATATGCTGCCACTGGTGGGATCGTGGACCCATTTTTACTGACCATCGCTGCTGCGGAAAACGCAGTGCTCAATGGCGTGCATCTGCGCTTGGAAACCGAGGTTACAGATCTGATCCGACAGAATGGGAGGATAGCAGGCGTCCACACAAATCGGGGACAGATTTTTGGGCGTTTTGTCATCAATGCGGCAGGCTTACATGCTGATCAATTGATGGCGAAAGCTGGCTTGCAGGGGTTTACCATCACACCGCGTAAAGGAGAGTATTACGACTTTGACCGCGAGAAGAGCCGGGTACGTGCAGTGCTTTTCCCTTGTCCCACACCTATTAGCAAGGGTATCCTGGTCACGCCCACGACGCATG
>JBMFPM010000341.1:0-2792 GCA_049969135.1 Anaerolineae bacterium | reverse complement strand
CAACCGCACTTCTTGAAACATCTCCACATCATTGCGCTTCACTGCCGTAACCTGGCCAATGACCAGCCGTTTGGGGAAATTTCCTCCCAAACCAGAAGTGAGGACAATATCCCCCACTTCAACCTGCTCGCTTTGCTCGATATAGCGCATGGCCAATCCACGCTGTCCTTGCCCCTGCACCACACCGGTGGCCCGCGAGCTTTGGATAAGGGCATTGACTGAGCTTGACGGATCAGTCAGCAGCATAACTCGCGCTGACTGCGGATACACTGCTGTTACTCTGCCGACCAAGCCACGCGCAGTAACCACGGGCATCCCCACAGCTATGCCATCATTTGTGCCGCGGTCAATAATGATATACTGCATCAAGTTACTGGGATCCCGCCCAATGACTTCAGCCGCTAACAATTCATAAGTTGGATTTGCTAGTTTGAATTGCAATTGCTCACGAAGGATAGCCCGCTCGATCTCTGCCTCGCGCAGGCGCACATTCTCGATCATCAGGCGATCGACAGTATCCTGCAATTCCTGGATACGGCTCTGAAGTGTGCGCAGATCGCGCAGTGTCTGCACCCCATTGGCTATCCTGACACTAACCCAGTGGAAGCTGTATTGGAGCGGTGCCAATACGGTAAAGACGGCATTTTCTACTGGCTGGAAGTAGCCAGTCGGATGCAGTATGATGCCGCCCAACAAGCCAATCACCAAAAGCAATACCAGAGCTTTTGAGCGATTCTGTGATACACTCAAAATAACTATCCTCCGAGGCAACGCCTCTGACAGGTAGGAGTCCGTCAGGTTTCAGTGGGGCAAAATCGTTCCTCGCTGTCATGGGGCGGGTAGAAAGTGCCTCTAGCGCGCTGCCCGGACGCGCTGAGTGGACGCCAATACCTTGTGCAGAGCGTCCAAATGCTCAAGCACTTCTCCTGCTCCGCGCACAACACAGGTTACCGGATCATCGGCAACATAGACGCGCATTTTCGTCTCTTGGGTCAAGCGTTCAGCTAAACCTTGCAGTTGGGCGCCACCCCCTGCCATAGCGATACCTTGTTCGATTAGATCCGCCACGAGTTCAGGGGGTGTGTCATCAATGGTTTCTTTGACCGTAGCGACAATAGTACTGATTGAGCCAGTCAGTGCCTCTCGTATCTCCACACTGCTTACCTCGATTGCCTGGGGTAGTCCCGTAATCAGGTTACGTCCATAGATAGTCATGGTTTTTTCCTCGGGCAGTGGGCAAGCCGAGCCGATAGCAATCTTGACACGCTCAGCCATGCGCTCTCCGATCAGCAGGTTGTATTTTTGGCGCGCATACTGGATGATTTCTTCGTCCATTTCGTCGCCAGCGATGCGAATAGAGCGGCTGACCACGATGCCTCCCAGCGAAATCACAGCCACTTCTGTTGTCCCACCGCCGATATCAATAATCATGCTGCCCACGGATTCTGTAACAGGCAAACCAGCTCCCAAGGCAGCCGCCATGGGTTCTTCGATCAAGTAAGCCTCCCGTGCGCCAGCGCTGAGACACGCATCATGCACAGCGCGCTTTTCGACTTCCGTAACGCCACTGGGAATACCTACCACAACCCGTGGGCGAGGGAAAGGCATACGAGTGCGCTCATGAGCTTTGTTAATGAAGTAGTGCAGCATTTTTTCTGTAACGTCAAAGTCGGCGATGACCCCATCGCGAAGTGGCCGTATGGCAACGATACTCGAGGGAGTACGACCGATCATCTCTTTGGCTTCGGCACCAATGGCTACTACTCTCTTGGTCTTCTTTTCAATCGCAACGACCGAAGGCTCATTGATGACAATGCCCTGACCTTGCACGAGGACCAGGACAGTCGCTGTGCCCAAATCTATAGCCATGTCGCGAGAGAAAAGCCCCAGAATGGCATTGAGTGGGCTGAACACGGACCTTCTCCTCTGTTAATCTATTCTCATTGCGTGAACTGGAAGCATTATTCTTTTTCCTTGGAAGAAGGCTCTTCACCTGCTTCAGGTTTGGCCTTTTCCTTCTTGCCCACAACCTCCACTTCGGGCATTTCTTCAGCAACGGCCACTTCTTCTACTTCTTCTTTCTCCGGCGGCAGAACCTTGACCACCACTTCATCTGGATCGGTCAATACTTCAACAGCCTCGCCTAAGTTGAGATCACGGACGAGGATAGCCTGGTCAAGAGCAGTTAGCACTGTCAAATTAACCTCTACATGCGGAGGCAAATCGCCAGGCAAGCACTCGATTTCGATGGTGTCCAAACCTTGGAACAAGAGTCCCTGGCCACTTTTCACCAGCGGCGATTCTCCAACCAGGACAATGGGCACCTCGGCGGTGATTCTCTCAGTCATCACTACTTCATAAAAGTCTACATGAAGCATAGCGCGGCTGATGACATCGCGTTGCAATTCACGCACAAGGACGCGCTTGGGCTCTTCTAGGCCTGCCACGGTGAGTGTGATTAGCCGGTTTGTGCCAGCTTCCCGCAGCACCTGGCGCAATGCGCGCTCTGGCACTTGCAGGTTCATGGGCTCTGTGCGGTGGCCATAGACTATGGCTGGGACGTATCCATTTCGCCGCAGTTGTTTGACTGCTTTGCCAGTGACAGTCCGTAATTCAGCTTGTAGTACGATCTCTTCCATAAACGTAATTTACTCTCCTTTACACAACAATAATCATGAAGGCTCAAACAACAACTAATGATACACCAGAGCCTATACAATGTCAAACAAGGCAAGCATGAGAGTGTTGAAAAAGTTCGTTGGTTTTGTATGTAGAGCAAAAAGGGAGTAGAT
>JBMFPM010000340.1:0-2820 GCA_049969135.1 Anaerolineae bacterium | reverse complement strand
CCAGGAGAAGTCGGCACTCCAATAGGTCCTCCCGTCCACGGAGATACTTGCCTGCCCTTTGTCTATGAGGCGCAGTCCGTGTGCCTCATAGGAGAGCGTGCCTTGCTGTACGTCTATTGTGAGGAGGACATGGGGGTTGGAGAGTTTCAGAATGCCTGCCCCCTGGTCAAAGGCGACGGAGACTCCGGAGTTGCTCTGCATCTGTGCAACGGTAGTGGGGGATACGCTTTGCCCCGCGCTGGCGCAGCAGCCCAGGGACAGGAGCAGCAAGTGGATAGAAAGCACTGCGGTCAACCCTAGGAACAGCCCTCTCATGGCCACCACCTCCCCACGTCTTGGAGGCACGGAATGTCTCCGCGATTGCTTCCGCCCCGCCCAGTGTAAGACCACTGGCGCCAGCGCGCGCAGGTCTGACAAGGGAATAGTTTACCACGAAGACACCAAGACACGAAGCATTTTAGTCGTTAGTGATTAGTCGTTAATCGCTAATCGTTGGCATTTCCGTGTTCTTTGTCTTTGTGCCTTTGTGGTAAATTTTAGTGCAGAGGGCGAGAAATGCAAAAAGGAACACGAAAGGCAATCACGAAAGGCACGGAAGGGCGCGAAAGACGCGAATTGTAGGGACATGGGTGCAAATGTTGCATTCGCCGCATTTAGGCCAAGAAACGTAGAATCGGGCAAGGAACTGGCGCAGAAGGCATGCAATAGCCAAGGTGAGCGATGGATATCCGAGGAGTAATTGACGAACTCGAGACGGAATTGACCAAGCTGTACGGCCGGCGAGGGGATACCGGCGTGAAAGAAAAGGATTTATTGCTCAAGAAAGCAAGGAGGTATCTCCAGAGCGCTAGAATGCTCCTGCAAGAGGGAGATCACGAGTCCTCGGTTTCCAGGACGTACTATGCCATGTTCTACTCCGTACAGGCTCTGCTACTTATCAAGAATCTATCCTTTACCTCGCACAAAAGAGAAGTATAATCCCCTGCAAAGGGAGTGTGAAAGGCAAATGACAGATCATGGAAATTCTCCCTCCGAGCGAGGGGTCAATTGGTTTATGGAGTTGCTGCGGAATCTGCACCTGGCTTGGCGCCTGTTCTGGGATCCGCTGGTCCCGACCTGGCTCAAGCTGATCCCCGTCGGGGCGATCCTGTACATTCTGTTTGTGGGCGACCTCGTGCCGGACATTATCCCGGGGTTGGGGCAACTGGACGACCTCGGCGTTCTGGTGCTGAGCATCAAGCTCTTGCTGAGCCTCTGTCCCAAGGAGATCCTGGAGCGGCATCAGAGGCAGATGTCGTCTGTGGAGGGGTCGTACCGGGTGGTGGAAGAGGAAGCGCCGCAGGAGCCACCGGTGGCTGGCTACCTGGACAGTGACTCCAGCACACCCGCGTCTCCTCAGCGGACAAAGCAAGAGCCTGATAAGGTGCTGTAAGGGGCATTGCCTGGGCGTGGGAGCCCAGGCTGCAATGGTTCGTTGCAGGGGCGTAACCCGAAATATGCTGATGTCAGCAGAGACAGCTCCTGAGCGGCTGGATTTGCTTGCCTGGTTTGCCGCCTCTGGTCAAGGCGAACGTGGTGAGCCCCCTTCTCCCTTAGCAAGGCAACGTGGTTATCCCCCTTACCCCCTTAGTAAGGGGGAATGGGGGGATCTGAGTAGAAGCGGACACGGTTCGCATGAATTCAACTCGGATCACACGGACGAAAAACGGAACATGCACCACGCAATACAGAACACTCCTCACTCCCTGCCCCGGCAAAGCAAATTTGATACCATAAAGATACGGAATTGCTACCCAATATTTACCAAAGAAAGCGCACTTGTTCATCTTTTTTTCATCTTGTTGTGCTATAATATACATAGCCTGTGCGGGAATGACTTTGTTGTGTTTTTCCAGCCCCATAGCTTGGCAGACTCTTAATTCTTAAACGGAGGAGGGAAACATGGCTTTATCTTCATCTTTGCGACGTCTTAGCCTTGGTGGCGGATTTGCCCTCCTGCTGCTTCTCTTCAGCCTGGTGTTACTGAGGGGCCTCATTACCTTGCCCCGACCTGTGGAAGCAGCACCACTGCCCACCCAACCTGACATCGGAAGAGGCTACGCCGCTCAGGCAAGTGCACTAAACGGTGTGAATACGCAGTTGGGGATTATCCTGGATGGCTCAGCATTGATTGACGCCTCCGAATGGGCAATCCAGACCCAGGGCTTGGCAGCGGCAATCACCTCTCCGTGCTTTCCCAAAGATGGCTCCATTGAACTGACCGTGATACAAATCGGCGACATGGGCTCGCGGCTGGAAGTAGGCCCAGTGCCCATTGATGGGAGCAACTATCTCGCCATCGCCGCGCAGATCCAAGCCATCCCCAAAATGGGTGGCCTCACGCCATTGGCTTGCGGCTTGTACCGCCTGGCGGATACCTGGGCTGCAACGTCAGTCGTACCCGAATCACGCTCACCAACCGCGGACTCGGGCGCGTGGACCTTCCCCGCGCTGGCTTATGCCAATGAACTGGGCGCTGCAGTAGGTGCCAATGGCCAACAGCATACCTATTTCGGATATGGCTTCTCCTTGCCCACGACCGCCATTGTCCAAGGGATTGAGGTGCGCGTGGACGCCCAACGCAGTCTGAATGCCACAGGCTACATCTCTGTGGAACTATCCTGGGATGGGGGCACGAACTGGACAACAACAGGCTACGGCACGGGCCCACTGGCGCGCACAGAAAACACGTATATCCTCGGTGGCCCATCCAACCTGTGGGGACGCGCATCTTGGACAGCCGCTGAAGTCAACCAACTCCGAGTGCGCGTGCATGCTACG
>JBMFPM010000339.1:0-2833 GCA_049969135.1 Anaerolineae bacterium | reverse complement strand
CAAAGGTACGGTCGCCACCCTCTGGAGGCAACAACTCGTACAGCAAGTGCTGTCCTGTGCGATCATAGATCTTGGTAGTTTTAAAAGAGGAGATGGCACTACGGCCAATCTCCTCTGCAGGGGGCAATTGCCTGCTATAGTATGCATACACCGCGAATATGGTGCCAAAGCTCAATGCCATAGTCAGGGCACCCAAGAGCAGCGTGAACAGCAGCGATCCGATGATGAGACGGATCGCTAGATTAGAATCTCTTCGGCGACGTTGAAGGAAATAGTAGGTTTTCCAGGCATCCATTGGTCAGGCTCAGTTCCCATTCCTTCTAGCAATGGCCGCCCTAACTGCTCTCACCACCGCCTACTGCTTCAGGAGATGTGGTAAGGGTTGCCGTGCTGGCCCCAGTGCTCTGTGCGGCAGCGATCGTCTCCACAGGAGTTTGCATGCTCATTGCCAGCGCAGTAGCCTCAGCCAATGCTCGCCTTTTCTCCTGCCTGCGGCGGAATCCTGTACCGGCTGGGATTAGCTTGCCAATGATCACGCTCTCTTTCAACCCATGCAAGTCATCGCGTTTGCCCTCAATAGCGGCGGTGGACAAGACACTAATGGTATGCTGGAAGGAAGCCGCTGACAGGAAGCTTTCGGTATTCAAGGCTGCCTTAGTAATACCTAGGAGGACAGGCTGTGCAGTAGCCGGTTCGCCACCCTCGGCGATCACCTCATTGTTGATCTGCTCGAAATCTAGCTTGTCTACCAAGTCTCCTGGCAACAAGTGAGTATCACCAGAACTGGTTACGCGCACACGGCGCAGCATTTGCCGGATAATGATTTCGATGTGTTTGTCATGGATCGTCACGCCTTGAGTACGGTACACTGATTGGATCTCTTCCAGTAAGTATTGCTGCACCGCTTCGACACCCAAGATCTCCAAGATCTCGTGCGGGTTCAGCGCTCCCTCTGTGATGCGGTCTCCTGCCTCCACCCGCTGTCCTTCTTCGACGCACAACCGAGCCGCAGCAGGGATTTCATATTCTCGCTCCTCCCGCTCTTCATGGCAGATGATGACGTCCCGACCCTCAAGCACGACGCGGCCATCTGCTTCAGCAATAATTTGGCGATCGCCGCGCTTAGCCAAGGGATCACCAGCCTGCACAGTATCTCCATCCTGCACCAAGAGCTTGTAGTTCCTCGGCACGGAATAGGGATAGTGCACCATCTCGCTGGATACCACCTGCACTTTGCGCACTTCCCCTTGGGAAGCAATGTGCACCACCCCGCTGATGTCTGCGATGATCGCCTGGCCTTTGGGATTACGCGCTTCGAACAATTCTTGTACGCGTGGCAACCCTTGGGTAATATCTTCGGCGCCTGCCACACCACCGGTATGGAACGTGCGCAAGGTCAACTGCGTGCCTGGCTCACCAATAGACTGTGCAGCAATGATTCCTACTGCCTCACCCACCCGCACTGGTTCACGCCGTGCCAAATCACGGCCATAGCAGGTTGCACATACACCATAACGCAACATGCAGGTTAACGGAGAACGGACATAGACGCGCTCGACGCCATGGGCTTCAATTTCCTTGACCTTCTGTTCATCAATCATCTCGCCCACTTCGACGAGCACTTCCTGGGTTTTGGGGCTGACCACTTGGCCAGCAGCAATACGTCCAAGGATTCGCTCGGCAAAGGGGTCGTTGATCAACTCGCTGCGTGAGCGCTCAATCCAAATACCAGCCTTAGTGCCGCAATCTTCCTCATTGATAATCACGTCTTGTGCCACATCCACCAGGCGTCGCGTGAGATAGCCGGCATCTGCGGTTCGCAGAGCAGTGTCAGCCAGGCCTTTCCGTGCACCGTGAGTAGAGATGAAATACTCCAGCGCACTCAGCCCTTCTCGGAAGTTAGAACGAATGGGCAGAGCAATGATGCGTCCTGAAGGATCAGCCATTAAACCACGCATTCCCGCCAACTGACGCACCGGTTGCAGGCCACCTTTGGTGGCGCCGGAAATAGCCATAATGCCAATTGAGCCATTGCGATCGAGGATGCGGTCAAGAGCTTTGGTAATTTGCTCTGTGGCTTCTGTCCACAATTCGACTGTTTTGACATACTGCTCGTTCTCGGTAATCAAGCCACGGCGGTACTGGCGTTCCACCTCTGCTACTTCGTTGGCCACTCGTTCCAAAATGGCAGGCTTGTCCGCCGGAATGGCCAAGTCTTCAATAGCAACGGTGATGCCTGATTTTGTGGCGTATTTAAAACCGATATCTTTGATTTTGTCAACCAACTCCGCTGTACCATCCGGCCCTAGCTCCTGATAGGCCTGACCAACCAATGTTTTCAGGCGGGAGCGATCCATTACTTCGTTGCAGAAGCGCAACTCGGGCGGCAATATTTCGTTGAAGAGCACCCGCCCTACGGTTGTATCAATCAGCTTGGGCTTCCGCCGCGGACCGGGCTTGGTATAGAATTTGATTTTGGCATGCAGGTCCACTTTGCCCAGGTTATACGCCAGTGACACTTCCTCATAGTCAGAGAATACCTTACCCTCGCCGCGGGCACCGGGTAATTCCATCGTCAGGTAGTAGCACCCCAATACCATGTCCTTGGTCGGACCCACGATGGGCTCGCCATTGGCTGGCAGGAGCAAGTTTTTGCGCGATAACATCAACTCCCTAGCCTCAGCTACTGCTGCATCAGAAAGCGGCACATGTACTGCCATTTGGTCGCCGTCAAAATCGGCGTTGAAGGCAGCACATACCAACGGATGGATCTGGATGGCATTGCCTTCCACCAAAACTGGCTCGAAGGCCTGGATGCCCAAACGGTGCAGCG
>JBMFPM010000338.1:0-2857 GCA_049969135.1 Anaerolineae bacterium | reverse complement strand
GCGCGTAAAGCCGCCAAGCAGGGAATGCTCCTGGTAAGGGACAGCAGGCGGTCGAATTCGCTCAGCAAAGCGACCATCATCATAATGGCATTCTGCCCCAGGTGCGGCGTGGAGCCGTGCGCCGTCTTGCCATACGTTGTCAACTCCAGCCAGAAGGCGCCCTTCTCCGCGATGTAGACATCGTTAGAACTGGGCTCCGCGATAACCACTGCCTGCACCTTTTCTCCGGCTAGGTGTGCTGCCGCCGCATTGGCGCCGAGTTGCTCGCCTTCTTCACCTGCGTTGAAATTGAGGATAAGGTCGCCCTTTAGCGGCACCTTGGCTTCTGCCAGCACCTTGGCAGCGATCATGATCGCCGCATTACCGCCTTTCATATCCGAAGCACCGCGTCCCCACAGCTTGCCCTCGATCACTTCGCCACCAAAGGGGTCGTGCAACCACTCCTGTGCCCCGACCGGCACCACGTCGAGATGGCCAGAATAGAGGAGGCCTGGCTTCTCTCCGCTGCCTTTCAGGCGCGCCACCACAGTAGCTCTGGTTTCGCTATGCGCGAGTATCTCTACCTCAATGCCAGCTTTGCGCAGAAACTCGGCGATGTAATCCGCATTTTCACGCTCATTGCCCGGCGGATTGACCGTCTTGATGCGCACCATATCCTGGCAGAGGTGCACCAGTTCATCTTCCTTAATAAGCCGCAAGAGTTTTTCCTCTTTGTTCATTGCCCTTGTCATCTCCTCTCCGATGGTAGACCTCCGGGATCTTTGGAGACCCCGGAGGTCTGTTGGTGCTAGCCAGCCCTAGGAGCAACCTTGAACCATTTGTACATGGCGTAGGCAACGAGGATGGTGCCGAAAACAGCGGTGGGGATAATGAAGTAGGCTTTCCAGCCGAGCACGAGTGGTATCCAGGCGATGATCAGCGCAGGGATGGCATACATCGGGCCGCGCAGCGCGAACTGGCCAAACACCGCGCCCCAGACGGCAGGCAACAGGTAAACCTTGAAGGCATCGGTCAGCCACTTGGGGAACTGGGCGGTGATCCAGCCGCCAGCTAGAGAGCCGAAGAACACACCAACGACGCCTGCAATCACAGAAACCGCAATACCGATGCAGGCAATCACCGCGCCCTTGCGCGTCCCTTCGGGTACACCAGCTACTGCTTGCGCCACCGCGGCGCAGGGCAGGCGCAGGTTGGAGACATTGCCGGTGGTCATGGACATGTAGTTGCCAGCATCCCCATAGATGGGGTAGTAGCTGATAGGCTCAATGATGAAGAAGGGGACAGCATAGGTCAGGGCTAAGCCCATGCCAGCCAGGATGCCTGCCCAGGGAGCAAAAACGCCATAGAGCAAATAGAGCAGCAAAGCAGGTAAGAACATCGCCACGCTGACCGCGATACAGGTCCAGAAACCCACGCGGTGAACCGGTGCAAGGTATTCCTTCTCGAACGGTTCCGCGGGGAGATCTACGAATCCTTCATTCTCTGGTGCCATTTTGACCATACCTCCTTAGCTTCCCAACAAATGCGCAATGTACATGCCGCCAAACATGGCGATTCCCAGCGCCCATTCCTTCAGGCGCGGCACCTTGAGCCAGTCCGCCAGTTTGAAGAGGAACATGGAGAGCAGTGCACCGGCAATAACAGCGGTTGGCCGCCCGCCTCCCTTCTTGATCTCATTGGCGGCATAGTAACCGAAGATTCCGAGTGTGCTGGCAACAGTGATAACCGCCAGCAAGCGGGGATCGCCGCGCGACAACCTGTCACGGGCTTTGCCTAAATATGGAGTAAAGAAAGCTGCACCGAGGGACCAGCCGATGCAGGAGACGTTGACCACGACCATGGCGGCGGCAAATCCAACGATGTTGAAACTGGGCTGGCCGAATTCCTGACCCACGCCGATGGCTGCATTGGACACCTGCACCAGCTCGGTAAAGACCGACCCGACGCCCACGCCCTCGCGCTGCCAGGCATAAGCCGGGCTGATAGCGATGATCAACGCCATCATGACGAAGATTTCCGCCATAATGGGCCCAAAGGCCGTAATGAGGGCACCCCGGACAATGGCCCAGATGTCCTTCTGCTTGTAGCCGCCGTGCTTTTCCAAAAGCCTGGTCGCCAGCCGTAAGAAATACCAGGCTTGACCTACGCCAATGGCTGCCTGGACGAACCCGCAGAACCAAAGCCAGGGTGCATTGGCTATTGCTTTCCAGTCCATCTTGTTCTCCTCCTCGAGTGATGTGATTGGATTGGGCAAGCCGCACGCTGCCCATAGAAGCCAGCCAAGAACCGGATAATAAAACCCCTCTCGCTACCCGATACGCACCACCTCCTTTCGCTACAGTTTGGCTTCTGTCTGCCAAGGGACAACAAAAAAGACCAAACCGCGCGAAACCAGTCCTGATTTCACAAGCCTCGCATACGGTTTGGCCTTCTTTGATGCGCACCACAGCCGCTGCACATTGTAGTGCCGTGCCCCCTTAATAGTTGATCGCAGAAGCCGATTGTAGTATACTCGAATCCCATTGAACTGTCAAGTATGATTTCTGAAATTCAGACATGAGTTGGGACACTTAGGTGAACCTCGCCATCCCCAGTCCCCAGGGAGTTTGTAGTGCGCACTTCAGTGCGCCTCTCAAGCGCTAAAAGCTTGCCCTGAGCGTAGTCGAAGGGCGCTTACTACAAACCTTTTCAAACATCATCTGGAGGCAATGTCCCAACTCATGTCCTAACATCAGTGATTTCTGCAGAGGGTGTAGTCAACTTTGGGGCAAGAAATGCCTTGCATAGCCTTAGGCGGATGAGAAGCAGCCAAGAAGCAATCACTGTCAGCAGATTTTGGGAACGGACTGAACACATT
>JBMFPM010000337.1:0-2860 GCA_049969135.1 Anaerolineae bacterium | reverse complement strand
ATTCGAATATCCAGCGATCCGTGTCCCGATTCCAAGATAGGATCTCATCGTCACGGAAAAACAGGTTCAGCTCAAAAGCAGCCGTTTCTGGGCCATCAGAGCCGTGCACGAGATTGCGACCGATTTCCACAGCAAAATCGGCCCGAATGGTCCCTGGTGCTGCGTTAGCGGGGTTCGTCGCGCCCATAGTGTTGCGCACCAATTCGATAGCGCGGTTGCCTTCCACCGCCATGACTACAACGGGGCTAGAAGTGATGTACTGCACCAACCCCTCATAAAAAGGTTTGCCTTTGTGTATGGCATAGTGCTTTTCTGCCAACTCTTTGCTCATCTGGATCATCTTCATAGCTACGATTTTCAGACCACGCCGCTCTAACCGCGTAATGATCTCGCCAATTAAGCCACGCTGTACTCCATCGGGTTTGATGATAACCAGAGTCCTTTCCATTCCTGTGATGTCTCCTCAGTCCATAGTATACATCGCGCGATTAGGAGGTTTTCTCCTCCAACCGGCGCAGAATCCATCTGTATCGGTCCAGACCTTTCTGCAACTGCCCAGCTTTGACATAGAGATCTGCAAGCAATTCATGGGCTTCTAAGTTATCTGGCCTGGATGCTACAATAGTTTCTACATCGCGTATAAGCTCGGGCAAGAGCTTGGATTTGCCGTGAAACAGCAGGGTATACTGTTCCAGCGCTAGCTTCATCTGTCCCTGGTCAAGATAGGCGCGGGCGAGAGCCAGACGAGTCTCGTCATCTTGGGGCCTTTGCTCCAGTTGGAGCTTGTAGCGTTCAATAAGTGCCAATACGCTAGGCGTCATCGCTGGTGCGGATGCCAGAACTGTTTCCTCAGCGGGCGCCTCTGGTGCTGCGGTGCTCACCGGCGGAACTGGTTCGGTGCTGGCTGGCAATGCCTCTCCTCGTGCTTCTTCAACAAATTTCGCTGTTGAAGGGGCAGCCACTGGGACTTCCTCGGTAGGGAGTGCTGATGGTTCAATAGACTCAACCTCCGCTTCTGCCATCCTTGCTGGCGTAGCTGGTTCTTCTGGCGAGGTCATCACCGGCTCGAGTCCAGCAGGCACTGTTTCAATCAGTACCTCTTCCGGTACAGTTTCTGTCTCGGCAATTTCCTCTACAGCACTGGGTACGGCTGGCGTCTCGGGGGTGGTGGCAGCAGTGGTTACTTCAGCTTCTGCCGTCTTCTCCAGGCGGGGTATTCGGATCGTCTGCGGGGGCAAGGGGGACTGTTCGCCAAAAAGCGCTTGAGCGAGTTTGTTCTCTGGATCGAGGTAGCGTGCATTAGCCAGGACGGCCCAAGCCTCATCTTGCCGGCCTTTTTCGAGCAGTACCTTGCCCAAGATCAGAATAGCCTTGAGGCAGTCCGGGCAAATCTGCAAAATCTCACGGGCCATTGCGGCCGCCTCTTCACGGCGTCCATCGCGCCAGAGAGTTTCGGCGAAGGAGAGCTTCAAATCCATGCGATCACGGCCTACATCGCTCTCGAGTAGGTCGCGAAAATCCCGAATGGCTTGACGGTACTGTCCGCCCTTGGCGTACACACGCGCAAAGGCTGCCTTGTTGTACTTGATACGTTCGGGCTCTTTGCCGTCGCGTTTGGCATACAACCTACGCAGGGCGCTGCGAATTTCTTCATTGTTCGGTGCCAGCTCAAAAGCCCGCTCCATGTGCCATATAGCTTCTGGTATCTGGCCCTTTTCTTCATACGCGACACCGAGGCCGGCATAGGCGACGAAATTTTCTGGGTCAGCGTGATCTAGCAGGCGTTTGAAAATATCGATCGCCTCTTCGATCTCACCCTTATCCAGACAAGCCTCACCCAGAATTTGATAAGCCCTGATGTGTTTGGGATACCTTTTCAAAATGTGCCGGCAGATAGCAATGGCATCGTCATAAGCATGCGCATTGATCAAATCGCGGGCTTCATCGCAATACTCTTGCAAAGAAACTCTAGCCACGGCCCCTCCTTTCGCTGTTCACATCCAATGGGACAGGTATGCCCTATTATGCCCCTACTTGCCTGGAATGTCAACATCAGAAACGGCTTGCCGCGCTAGTAAGCGAGCAAAGTGGATGTATTATGGGATACCGTGTGAAATGAGGTACAATAGCTATTGACATCTGCTTTTCGGATCAAAATGCCTATGAACCGCCTGCAACGTGTTATCTTGCTCATACTTATTGCGCTCGCATTCATGCTGCTTGTTGGGCCTTTTCTTGTCCCACTGCCTCCATTGAGGAATACTTTTCCTCCCAGGCAGTTGGCTGATCCAGATAGCCTTTTTATATCCATTAATGGTTTGGACGTGCATTGCAAATCTGTAGGACAAGGCGAACCGGCGCTGGTACTATTGCACGGATTTGGGGCAAGCATTTGGTCATGGCGTGAAGTTATGCTACCTCTGTCCCAATTTGGCACAGTTATCGCTTTCGACCGGCCTGCCTTTGGGCTGACGGCACGTCCCCTTGCCAATGAGTGGTCAGGGGAAAACCCATACACAGCGGAAGCGCAGGCTCGTCTGACCGTAGGTTTGCTGGATAAGTTCGGCATCCCAAAAGCAATCCTTGTGGGCCATTCCGCTGGTGGTTCCATCGCGACGCTGACGGCATTGCAATTCCCTGAGCGGGTGCAAGCGTTAATCCTGGTTGCTCCGGCGATATACGAGGGAGGCGGAGCACCTTCGTGGATTCGCCCGTTGTTGCGTATCCCACAACTGCGTCGTCTTGGGCCGCTGCTTGTACGTGTGCTGGTCTCTCGTCTGGAAGGCGCCTTGCCATCTGCCTGGCATGACCCGAACAAGATTAGTCCAGAAGTGATCGCCGGCTACAAGAAGCCACTGCA
>JBMFPM010000336.1:0-2863 GCA_049969135.1 Anaerolineae bacterium | reverse complement strand
GTTGACCCTCCTGGCTGCCGCTACGGGCCACGCTCCAGATTACCAAGTGCGCGATGTGCGCAAGCTTTATGAAGTTGCCTCATTCCTGGATGTCAAGACCGACGGCCGCCCGGTTAATGACATCGCCAAGGAAGTGGCAGAGAAAGCCTTGATTGAGTTCGGCCGCCAGCAAGGAGAGATCATCTATCTCAAGCGCGCCCCGCGCAAGCGCCAACAAATCTGGCAAAGCCTGGGCATCGCGCCGCGCGGGATTGACCGCGAAGTGGTGGACATCATGCATCGCACCCATGCTGGGAATGACCAAGCTGTTGAGAGCTTGATGATGTCCTCATTGCGCACTGCCTTGGCTGATGGTTGGGGTGGCTCGATGCTTTCTACCGATATCACGGACATCCTCTTTGGTTCGCCGGTGCCGCTGGTGGCTAAAGCGAACATGGGCAACCTCAAGGAAGACCAGGTGAACATTGTTATCCATGGCCATGAGCCTACCCTGTCCGAGATGATCCTGGTAGCGGTCAACGATCCAGAGATGATCGCATATGCCAAGTCGAAAGGTGCCACAGGCATCAACTTGACCGGTATTTGCTGCACCGCCAATGAGACGCTGATGCGCCAGGGCGTGCCCACTATTGGCAATTTCCTCAGCCAGGAACTAGCGATTGCCACAGGTGCAGTAGACTTGATGGTCGTGGATATCCAGTGCATTATGCAGGCTTTAGCACCCCTGACCAAGCAGTTCCACACCATCCTGGTCACTACTTCTGCGAAGGCGCATATCGATGGCGCCACCCATATCGAGTTCGACGAGCACCGTGCTCTGGAAATCGCCAAAAACATCGTCAAAATGGGCATTGACAATTTCGTCAACCGGGGGAAAGTGCATATCCCTAAGGATATTGACCATTTGGTCGCTGGCTTCTCGCACGAGTATATCAACTACGCGCTAGGGGGCTTTTACCGTGGCTCTTTCCGCCCCTTGAACGACGCCGTTATCCAAGGGCGGCTGCGCGGTGTTGCTGGCGTGGTGGGCTGCAATAATGCCCGAACCTGCCAGGATGCCGCCCATACGTATATTGTGCGCGAGTTGATCAAGAACGACGTCTTGGTCGTCATGACAGGTTGCGGAGCGATCGCATGTGCAAAATACGGTTTCCTATCACCCGAAGCAGCGCAATATGCCGGGCCAGGCCTGCGCGAGATCTGCGAGGCGGTCGGCATCCCACCAGTGCTGCACATGGGCAGTTGTGTGGATAACACGCGCATCCTCACCGTACTCAGCCAGATGGCTACAGAAGGTGGGCTGGGCGAGGACATCGCGGATATTCCGGGCGTCGGCTTTGCTCCAGAATGGATGAGCGAGAAAGCAATTTCCATCGGCTGCTACTTCGTTGGTTCTGGCGTATACACCATCTTCGGCAGCGAATCGCCTGTTGCTAACAGCCCCGCAGTAGTGCGCTTCATGAGTGAGGGCTGGGAGGAACGCGTTGGCGGCAAGCTAGAGTTCATCCCTGATCCAGAAGAAGCGGTACGCAAGGCTCTCGAACACATTGACAAGAAACGTGCTGCCCTAGGCTTGGTGGAATACGATCCCAATCGTTATGGCCAGAGCGGCGATGCGCTCATGCTCAAGTTGCTGGAGAAAGTAGAAGAAGGTACGCTCAACCTATATAGCGCCAAGTTATAGGCTCAATCATCCGCCAGTCAGGACTTTGACCAATGTAACACGCTGGCGGTAACATCCCAATCAACGGAGAGAAGGAGAAGCATCTATGTCAAGGTATATTGCAACCCGAGCTATCCGTGGTGCAAATTTAATTGTTGCCGAAGCCGAGAGGATGCTGAAGCAGGCAATCGAGGAGCTAGGCCCAGATACCCCTGTCAAATTCACGAACACTGCTTACTATCTCCCTGTTATTCTGGCTTTTACTGGCCGAGAAGTGAGCAAACTGGGCGACCTCGTGCCTGTTATTGAAGATGCAAAACGGATTTTGCATCCTGTCCCTGATGAAAAGCTATGGCTACCTTACTTGGGCGAGACTCTGGATTGTGGCATGGCCACGCTTCTGGCAGAGGAAGCCATCGAGGGCATCCGTTTTGCACGCGGTCTGGAACCACAACCCATTACCTGGGAGGGCAGTTATATCCCCAGTACCAGTTTCACCTCTCCAGACGTGGAAGCACAAGCCGGGAAACGCCTCAATGGCCCCATTGACGACATCCAATTGCGCGCTTGGGGCATCCAACTGGTGGATGGCCGCATGCCTGGATTTGCCGCGATCGTCGGTTGCGCCAAGAGCAATGAGGTAGCAGTGCAGATCGTGCGCGAATTGCAGCAGCGCAACATTCTTGTCTTCCTGTGCGGTAATGTCAATGGGCGCAGCATCATCCATCAGTTGATGGAAGAAGGGGTGGAGATGGGCTACGACACCTATATCATCCCCTTTGGCACGGATACCATTGCAGCCATCTATCCGCTCGGCTTTGCCGCACGCAGTGCATTGACCTTTGGCGGTCTGAAACCCGGCCAGGCACGCGAAATCCTGCTGTACAACAAATATCGCGTCTTTGCGTTTGTACTGGCATTGGGCGAGGTGGATGATCTGAAATATGCCACTGCCGCAGGCGCAATTAACTATGGTTTCCCGACTATCGCAGATACGGTGATCCCCCAGATATTGCCTACTGGTGTCACGACCTACGAGCATGTCATCAGCATGCCCTTTGATGATATCGAAGGGAAAGATGATCTGGAGCGTGCCAGGAAACTGGTGCAGCGCTGCATCGAAGTCCGTGGGGTGAAGATCAAGATCACCGAAGTGCCCATCCCCGTGCCTTACGGTTCGGCCTTTGAAGGCGAGCGTGT
>JBMFPM010000335.1:0-2865 GCA_049969135.1 Anaerolineae bacterium | reverse complement strand
GTTCGATGAACATCACAGGGTTATCATCGCGAATAGCAGCCTTCAGTAAGCCCTTGGCATCATAGGGAGTCGCCGGCATGACCACGTAGATGCCTGGAAAATGAAGCCACAGTGCTTCCAGGCTCTGCGAATGGTGGGCGGCTATCGATCGTCCTGTCCCACCTTCCGTGCGAATCACCATGGGGACAATCGTCTTTCCACCAAACATGTAGCGGTTCTTCGCACCTTGGTTGGCTATCTGGTCCATTGCTAGAGGTGTAAAATCAATGTACATGATCTCCGCCACCGGGCGCATCCCTGCCATTGCTGCCCCAACCGCCGCGCCCCCAATAATAGCCTCTGAAATCGGTGTATCCCGCACGCGTTCCGGTCCATAATCCTCGATCAGACCTCGTGTGACGCCATAGGCACCACCATAGACACCGACATCCTCGCCCATGATAAAGACCCGTGGATCGCGGTCCATCTCTTCGCGCAAAGCTTCGTTGATTGCCTGCCAGTAGGGGATCTGGCGCATAGTAGGGTCACTGCGCACTTTCTGACGCAACTCACGCTCTGCTTCAATATCAGCAACTGTTATCTTGCTAGGTGCATAGACATCCTGGTACAGCTCAGACGGGTGTGGCAACGGCGAATTCAAAGCAAAATCTGTAGCGGCCTTGATCGCTGCCGCTGCTCGCGTCTCCACATCCATGAGTTCATTATCTGTAGCAATGCCTTCTGCTTTCAGCCGCTCTTTAAGCACCTGGATAGGATCGCACTTTTTCCACTGCTGCTCTTCCTCACGTGTCCGGTAAACACAGGGGTCCGAGCGTGAATGCCCAAACCAGCGATAGGTTTTGCATTCAATCAACGATGGGCCTTCGCCACGCCGCGCGCGTTCCACCGCTTTCTTGACCGCTGCACGGACCGCCAACACATCCATCCCATCTACAACTTCGCCAGGGATGCCATAAGCGCAAGCGCGAGCCGCTACATCCGGCAGCTTCGATGCTTTGGCAAAGGGCACAGACATACCATATAAGTTGTTCTCCACAATGTACACCACAGGCAAATTCCAGATAGAAGCCAAGTTCAGCGATTCGTGAAAATTGCCTGTATTTGAGGCACCATCGCCAAAGAAGCAGAGCACCACCCGATCCTGTCCCTGCATCTTTACTGCCAGACCAGCACCAGTTGCCACAGGGATGTTGCCACCCACGATGCCTGTGGCACCCAAATTACCTCGCTCAACATCGGCGATGTGCATAGAGCCACCACGTCCTTTGCAATACCCTGTGGCACGCCCACACAATTCAGCCATCATCTTGTTCAAGTGCTCTTGTTTCTCCTGTGGCGTTTTGGCCAAGCTATCCCCACGTGCATGACAGTGGCCATGTCCACGGTGCGTGCTGGTGATCAGGTCGTCATCACGCAACACAGAAATTGCACCTACGGCAACTGCTTCCTCACCCGCATAGAGATGCGAAGCCCCCTTTATGAGGTTCTTGCCCAGAAGGTCATACACCGTCTCCTCAAAATAGCGGATCTCTAGCATTTGCCGGAGGTAGTTCAGGAGATCATCTTTGCTCAGACCTTCCTCCTGCATCACTTCTTGCAAGCTTTTCTGCGATGAATCCCTTTCACCCATGTCACCCCACTCCTTAGTATTTATGTCTAATTTCATTTCAGACTATTCTGACTTCAACCCCCAGCGCAGTAACTTGAGCCACAAAATCCGGGGGAGCACCATCATCCGTAATGAGAATGTCAATATCCGTCAAGGGTACCACCGTCGCCAATCCCTTACGGCCAATCTTGCTGGAATCAATCACCGCAATGACCTGATCCGACGCCTTAACACAGGCACGATCTACCTCGGCGTCGAGCACCGTAGCGGTTGTAGCTCCAACTTCCAGGCTCAAACCGCCTGCACCCAAGAACATCTTATCCGCATGCAATCCAGACAAGCAAGCAATGGATTGTGGCCCTGCTACAACCTCTTGCTGAGGCAGGTAGATGCCACCTAACAGGATCAGGTGCACGCCCTTCCAGCAACCCAGTTCGCGCACAATGGGGAGCGAACTCGTAATCACCGTCAGGTGTCCTGAGGTCAAAATATCGCGGGATATATGCCGGGCAACATGCACCACGGTCGTCCCTGAATCCATGATGATCACATCGCCATCCTTCACCAATGCCGCAGCAGCACGGCCAATACGTTCTTTTTGCTCCTTGTGCATCATCATCTTCTCATTGAACGACCATTCAAGGATAGTCTGCGGCACACTGACCGCCCCACCCCACACACGGCGCAACAGACCACGCGCCTCCAATTCTTCCAAATCGCGTCGAATCGAAACCTCTGATACGCCAAATTTTTGACTGAGATCTGACACCAAAACACGATGCGCATTGGCCAGTTCTTCTAGAATCGCCAACTTCCTCTTCTCATTTGTCTCAACCACCAGCCACCCCCAAAAGCCACTTCTGCACATTTCTTTTTCGCTTTTCTTTCAATTTCATTATACTTATATTTCAAATTTTGTCCAAATTAGCCCAAGGACGTCAATTTGACATTGTAGCGCGGTCAAATTATAATTTTGCTTGGCAGTGCGACTATTAGGCGAAATTCTTGCGCAGTGATATGCAGTATATCAGCGCAGATTCAACACAAGGAGGTAGGTGATCCATTGACCGAAGGGGAAAAAAGACAGCGCTTGGAGGTGAATGGCACTGTAGTAGAAGCTTTGCCCAATGCCATGTTTCGTGTCAACCTCGATACCGGACAACAAGTTCTAGCATACCTCTCGGGCCGTATGCGTCGTTACTATATCAAAGTCTTGCTGGGCGATAGGGTCAGAGTAGAACTGTCTCCATACGATC
>JBMFPM010000334.1:0-2873 GCA_049969135.1 Anaerolineae bacterium | reverse complement strand
TGGTGTCAAGAAGTGGTATAGCTTTGACCTCACCAATCTTGTGCGGGAATGGGTCAGTGGCAGCCTGGCTAACAATGGGGTGATGCTGCGCGCGGCATATTCTACAAATTCGTTCCACTTTGCCAGCGCACAAGATGGGGATACTAATTTGCATCCCAAGCTGGTCATTACCTATCGCCGATAAACAAAAACTGGTGAGATTTCTCTCCAGTTTGATAGTGAAAAGTGGATGGGTGAACTTTCCCAGCCTTCTGAGATATGCAAGGAAGCTATTTCTTGCTTTCTTCTTCCTCCGCTGTCTTTGTCTCCGTGGGTGCCTCAGCGGTGGGTGGTTCCTGCTCCTCTCCAGCCATGACGCTTTTTCCACGGAATAGTCCTCCCTCGTCAATAAGCAAGGAGGTAACTTTAATCTCCCCCCATACGCGTCCTGTGGGCAGGATCTCGAGCCGGCCAGAAGCAGTAATATTCCCCTTGACTGCGCCCCATACCTGAACGTTGCTGGCAGTGATGTCAGCAGTTACCTTCGCTTTTTCCCCAATGATGACATTGCCAGTCGTTTCCACTGAGCCATCGAAATAACCATCAATGCGCACGTTTCCTTCTGCTTTCAAGTGCCCATGAAAACTGGCGGATGGCCCCAGGATATTCTCGATCTTACCGGTAAAGGGAACAAAAGTGCGTTCCTTTCTGAACACTCCCTCTTTATCTCCTTGCTACTTTTCGATTAAATATGGCTTGTCTGTGTCGAGGTACTTCAAAGGATCCACCGGCACATCGTTTAAGCGTATCTCATAGTGCAGATGGGGGCCGGTAGAGCGGCCAGAGCTACCTGAGAGGGCGATGACGTCGCCAGCCTTGACCTCATCACCTTTCTGCACCAGGAGTTTGGAATTATGGCCATAGATGGTGGTAAAGCCCATTTCGTGTGATAACTCGACAGTCCAGCCATAGCCTGGCTGCCACCCGGCTTTGGTCACTACCCCATCCTTGGTGGCCAAAACCTTGGTTCCATACCAGATGGGGATGTCAATGCCATTGTGGAACTCCAGTTTGCCATATAAAGTGCGGTATCCAAATTTCGAACTAATGCGGCGGACCTCTGTTGGCCATAGATGTGGTGCCGCTGCGAGGAGCCGTAACTGTTTTTCCAATTCAGCGGGATCGCTGCGTTTTTCAGGCTCGATCTTCTCCATGCGCTGAAGCACCTGCTCACGCAAATACACTAGCTCACGGAAGGTGCTGGGTAGGATCAGTTGCATGTTAATGACGTCCTCGCTTTTTTCTACAGCTAGAGCCATACTGCGCTCGGATAGCTCACGGCTAACGCGTCCGCCCCTGCCATCCAAATCAGCCGAAGCCAAATGAATATTCAGAGCAGGACTTTGATAAGGCGAATCCAGATAAGCAGCGGGAGTAGCAATCGGGGTGGTAGTCGGTGCAGGCAAGCCAATTAGGTCGCGGATTTCATTGCTCAAGCCGCTGATGCTGGCCAGTTCAGACTGAAACTCTTCAACCTGTCGGGACAGAGCGCGCACTTCTTCTTGCTGTACAAGGATCGTATTGCGCATCTCGCGTTCGCGTGCCAACTGCAGCCATTTATCCTGTCGTAGTTCGTTGATTTCGCGGCTGAGGCGATAGGAGTGCACAGCCAAAAAGCCTATACCAATAAACAGGGCCAGGCTTAACACGCAGGTCAATGGCAGCAGCCAAGTAGGCACAGAAAAGCTCATAGGCGCCCGCTCAGAATGTGGCACCACGATCAGCGTTAGCGGCTGCCTTCCTTTTTTTCGGGGCACTCTAGCAATCCTCCGGCTTGTAATTCATCTTATCAGTGACAATTGGGTACCGGGATTGTGCTTTTCAATATCCAATGAGATAATAGCAATCTGAGCAATGTTTGGCCCGAAAGTATGGATGCGCCACAGATATGCGAGACAGTACGCAGAGCAAAGTGCCATCATCTTGGTTATGCTATTCAAATAACAAGCGCTATATTACTCAAAGTGGACAATTTGGTCAAATTGGAAAGAAAAGCAATTGTATGCTATATTAGCCTTATGACCAACCTGTTTCTCGCTACGAATAACGCAGGCAAGATACGCGAGTATGAGCAATTATTAGCCCCTTTGGCAGTCCAACTCTGGACTCCGCAGATGTTGAGACTTGAGCTTACTGTGCGCGAAGATGGGGCTTCTTATGCCGAGAACGCGCGCATCAAGGCACTCACTTACGTTCGAGTTAGCGGCATACCAACCCTTGCTGATGATTCAGGCTTGGAGGTCGATGCCCTGGGTGGCGCGCCCGGCATATGTTCGGCACGTTATGCAGGTCATGATGCTGATGACGCAAGCCGCTATCAACTGCTCCTGCAGGAGTTAGATGGCGTTCCTTGGGAGAAACGGACTGCTCGCTTCCGTTGTGTCCTAGTCTTGGCTACGCCAGATGGCGAAGTATATAGTACGGAAGGAGTTTGCGAGGGGCTTATTGCTTTCGAACCACGAGGCGACCATGGATTTGGCTACGATCCCGTTTTCTTCTTGCCGGAGTACGGACAGACCATGGCTCAGCTTCCCCCCGAGATCAAGAATCGTATCAGCCATCGCGCCCGTGCTGTGCAGAAGATGTTCCCTGTTCTATCTCTCGTGCTAAGCAGGCAAACGCCACATTTCAGGAAGGAGACCGATGGGTAAGGTCATCTCGCTTCATGAGGCGCAAGACATCCGCCAGGAGATGCGCCTTCAGGGTAAAACCGTTGTACTGACCAATGGGGTGTTCGACTTGCTGCACGTTGGGCATGTGCGTTACCTGCAGGCGGCACACAGATTGGGCGATGCTCTTTTTGTCGGGCTGAACAGCGATGCCTCAGCACGCAG
>JBMFPM010000333.1:0-2878 GCA_049969135.1 Anaerolineae bacterium | reverse complement strand
TATAGTTAGTAGCCATCTCATACCAAAGCCAAGGAGTCACCAATGCTCATCGGCATTGATGCTAGCCGCGCAGCCATAGCTCAGAGAACGGGCACGGAGAGCTATTCCCTCTTCCTAATCCGCACCTTGCTGGCGATGGACCAGAGGAACCGCTATCGCCTGTATTTCAATCAACCGCCTGCACCAAACCTATTCCCTATGGGAGAAAACATCGAGATCAAGACCATGCCCTTCCCCAGGCTGTGGACGCACCTGCGCCTCTCATGGGAGATGGCAACCCGGGCTCCTGACGTGCTCTTTATCCCGGCACACGTGCTCCCATTGGTGCATCCTCGTCATAGTGTAGTCACTGTGCATGACCTGGGCTACCTCTACTACCCGCAGGTATATACCCGCTGGGCGAGGTGGTACCTCCGATGGTCCACCTCCTACAACGCCAGGGCCGCTGCCCACCTCATCGCTGATTCCGAGGCAACGAAACGTGATTTGCTCCAGCATTGCCGCACACCACCGGATAAAGTCACGGTCATTTATCCAGGCTATGACCCCAGCTTTGCACCAGTGGAGGACCAAGCCCGGCTGGCTGCCGTGCGCCAACGTTATGGGATCCCCGCCCTATATGTCTTGTATGTAGGAACCCTACAGCCACGCAAGAATCTGCTGGGGTTGCTCGATGCATTTGCGGTATTGGCAAAGGAGGATCAGGAGACTCACCTGGTTCTCGCTGGGAAGAAGGGCTGGCTATACCAGCCTCTCTTTGCCCATGCAGAGCAATTGGGTTTGGAAGAACGCGTTCACTTCATCGGCTATGTGCCTCAGGAAGACTTGCCTGCTCTGATCAGCGGGGCGCGCGTTTTCGTCCTGCCCAGTTTCTACGAAGGCTTTGGGCTGCCGGTCTTGGAAGCAATGGCTTGTGGCACGCCAGTCATCTGCTCCAACGTCTCTTCCCTGCCGGAAGTCGCTGGAGATGCTGCCATTTTGGTAGACCCGCACAATGCAGAGCAACTTGCGCAAGCTCTCTTTCAAGTCTTGGCTAACCCGGGCCTACGCCATGATCTCACTGAAAAGGGACTGCGCCGGGTGCAGCATTTCTCATGGCAAAAATGCGCGCAACAAACCCTCCAACTCCTAGAGCGTGTCAGCCACCTACCCTAGCCCCTCCCCTTTATCACTCCTCACTCATCACTCATCACTCATCACTCCCCACCATTTGTAATCACAGCCAGTCTATGGTATATTCATGCCGAGGAGGGGACGTGATCACGAGAAAATTTCTTCTACTATTAGCGCTGCTGTTCATCCTGACCGCACAATGTGTTGCCACGGTTCAAGCGCAAGACCCGGTCACCATAAACCGGTCAGAGTACTATATCACCGTCCTGCAAGACGGTCGGTTGCGGGTGAAGTACGAGCTGACCTTCACCGAGCACGAAAGCGGCCGCGATCGCATCCTGGAACTTCCCCCGCTGGAATCGCCCCATACTCTGATTGAGGCATACGGCACAGGGCCGGATGGCCGCTTCCGAGTCTCTTTGCAGCCAACGGGCAAAGCCGATGTCTACTCGGCAGTTTTTTCGCAGAGCACCCAGCGCAACGGCCAATACATCATCACCATCCGCTATACAGTGGACCGCTCAGTTTTCGACCCCACCACAATAGATGGTGAAGAATACCGTGCCATTGGCTGGGCTTCGGGGCAATGGCAACTGCCCATTGAGGTACTGGCAGCGACTTTTGTACTTCCTATTGAACTGCCTGCAGAGGTAACGAAACCAGAGCAAGTAACGGACGAGTTGGTCAACCGCGCAGGCGTGAAGGTTGGCAACCTCAGTGCGTTCAACCGCTGGGTGTACTTCCCCACCCCTGACACGTCTACCGGCAAGAACTGGCTTTCCATCTACATCGAACAAAAAAATGTGCCCCCACGCGGCAAGATGCAGCCTCCCTTCTATCTGCGTGCCTCCATCATTCCCGTGACGCGCGAAACAGAAATTCCCCTCTACCCTACGCCGCAACCGACACCAACAGCAGCGGGCTGGACGGCTGCCGCGCTGGCTTTGATTGCCTGTGTGGGACTGGGCACAATCCTCGCCGTAGTGCTGATCGTTGCCCTTATCTTGCGTCGCCGCAAGAAGAAATCCGTGTACGAGCCGCCAGAAATCGAATTAGAGACGTTCGAAACGCCGGGGGTGGTGCCGGATTTGAATGCCATCGAAGCCGCTTTCTACATGGGCAATTCGGCGCGCACCATCACGCTGATCGTGCTCTCGCTCGCCAACCGTGGCGTGCTGACCATTATCAATCGTAACCCACTTCAATTGGAAGTCACCAACCCGAAAGCACAACTGAACGCCTATGAACAGGCGCTGGTAGACGCTATCCAGGAAGATGGTACTATTGACCATGCAAAAATACCCGCTATCTTAAACGCCGTTGCCGTCACGCTGCAGCCCAAGATATGGAATGCAGACCCACAGGCGACAAAAGAGACGTACGAGAAGAAAATCCGCTCCGCCTGGGAGGAATTCGAGCGTGCGCCGCGCCCGGTGGCGTCGAGTCCTGACGTGTGGCGACAACCCTACACGCCCTGGATCATCATCAGCGATCGTTATCGGCCATCTGCAGCGCCTGCTGGGCCCAAGGAGCCGTCGCCCTTGATCCGCGCCGCACAGGAAGCAGTAACGCCCATCGAGAGCCTTGCTCGCGATGTAAGCCGCAGCATTGAGACGACCGTCTCGCGCATGGCATCTGGGCTGGAAGCAGGAATGGCACGCCTGACCGGCCGCGAACCTGTAGCAGCACCTGGCTATGATGCCTGCCATAGTGCCTGTCATAGCGCGTGCCACAGCGCTTGCGTGCACGACGCCTGCCACAGCGC
>JBMFPM010000332.1:0-2893 GCA_049969135.1 Anaerolineae bacterium | reverse complement strand
AGATCAATCGGCGTGGGGCAGACATGGCAAGGACTCCTTTCTATAGATATTGCCTAGTAGATTTATTTGTTAAAGTTCATAAGTGCGTACTACAAACCTATTTAACCCGTTTGTAGTGGGCGCTTCAGCGCTCAGCGCAAAAACGCCTCACGACGTCATACAGCACCTTGGTGCCGAATTCCACGTTCGCCAACGAGATGCGCTCGTTGCGTGCATGAGCCAGTTCCAGCACAGCCCAGCCCGGTTCCTGCTTCGCCGGCGAAAAGCCATAGACTTTGACGCCTTTCTCGGCCAGGAAGCGGCCATCTGTCGCACCCGGCACAAGGAACGGTGCCAAGGTGCAGTCTGGGTCGTGCTCGTTCAGTACCTGCTGGAAGAGGTCAAAGAGCGGGCTGGCGGGGTCGCTTTCATAGGGTTGCGATTGTCCAAGGATTTCCACTTCGATTTCGTCCCCGATGTAGGGCCGTATCTCGCGCAGCAAATCTTCCGGCCTTTGCCCTGGCATCAGCCGTCCATCCACAGTAGCTGAAGCCTCGCTGGGGATCACGTTGGCTTTCTGCCCAGCTTGTAGCATGGTGGGGGAAACTGTGTTGTGCAGCGTGGCTCGCAACACGGCAGCGATTTCGCTTTGCTTTTCTGCCTGCCGCAGGATAGGCCCTTCAAAAAGGGGATTCAAGACCAGGGGCAGGAGGGTAGAGGCAGGGAATTTTTGCGTCGCTGCCAGATGACGCACTAAGCGTTCCACCGTTGCCGTGCGATGCATGGGCAATCGTGCCTGGGCTAAGCGTGCCACGGCGGCGCACAGTTTGGCGACAGCGTTGTTGGCGCGGGGGAGGGAGCCATGCCCTGGGGTACCTCGTGCGGTCAATTTCATCCAGCACACGCCTTTCTCTCCTGTCTGGCAGACATAGAAACTGCGCCCACCAACCTGCGTGCCAAAGCCCCCGCCTTCGTTGATGGCGTATTGGCACTCCACCAAGTCCGGATGGTTCTGCACCAGCCACCCCATGCCCTGCGTACCGCCCATCTCCTCATCCGCAGTGGCGGCCAGGACGATATCGCGTCGCAATGGCATGCCTTCGCGCTTGAGGTGTACCAATATCGCCAATTCCATCGCTGTGAGCTGTTTGGTGTCCACCGCCCCGCGTCCCCAGATATAGCCATCGGCGATTTCTGCTGCGAAGGGTGGGTGCTCCCATTCCTTGGGATCGGCAGGCACCACATCCAGGTGCGACATGAGCAGCAATGCGCCATCAGAACCGCTTCCGTGCAGACGGACTACGACATTGCCGCGTCCAGGGGACGACTCCAACACAACTGATTCCAGCCCTTCCTGGCGCAGCACATCCGCAATGTACTGAGCGGCGGGAAGCTCGTTGCCAGGTGGGTTGCTGGTGTCAAAACGGATCAAATCGCGCAAGTATTGCACTGCAAGGTCAGCAATGGGGTGAGTCATGGGATACTCCTTTCCTAAGGTGAGTGATGAGTGAGGACATGGCGGTTCTTTCCTCGCTTGTGGTTAGCGGTGTGAGAGCAGGCTCCTGAAGTCGAGGCGGCGCTGACGCTTGATGCGTCGCCGTTCGATACGCAGCCACAGAGCGGCGATTTCTTCCTCGCTCAGGTCGGGGTAATGTTTGCGCAGGTAAATATCGAGCTCCTGACGGTGCTTCCAGGCCCAGTCCATCCAGTTCAGTACGGTGGCCGTAGAGACCCCCACAGCTTGGGCAACTCGCTCGGCATACTGACCCTGTGCCAGCAGTGCCAAGGCTGGGGCAACCAATTCTACACTGCGACGGCGTTTGCGGGGTGCTCTTTGTTCTGCTTCTGACATCGTTGCTCCTCTCATCTGCTGCGCATAAGCTGCAGACAACCCAGATGCCCAACCTTCTTATTCTGTACCGCACAGCATCTTACTACATATCTTCCCATTTGCAAAACCTAGGTTGTGTATAGATGCTTTACTCCTTTTCGCTTTGCTCAGGGCAAGGTCCAAAATCACCAACGAGTTGAACTTGCAACAGCCCTGACGAGAGCAATGCTAAAGTTGACAAAAACAGCCCTTTATGCTATGTACATAGATAATCTATGCATAGGAGATACGGCATGCCACGAGAGGGCGATTTACGTAAGGGCAATGAGCAGTTTCTTATCCTGGGCTTGCTGGGAGAATAGCCAATGTACGGTTATCAGCTCAGCACGGAGCTACAACGCCGTAGCAAGGGCTATTTCGCGTTCAAGGAAGGCACCCTCTACCCGGCGCTACACCGCATGGAAAAGGAAGGTCTTATCCACGGACAGTGCAAGTGGTGGAGGAGGGCCTCTCGCGCAAGTATTATCATTTGACTGAGATGAGCCGTCAGGGCTAGCCCGTGCGCAACGCGAATGGGCAACCTTTGCTGCGCATGTGCTGGCCGTGCTGAGAAAGCCCTGGGCAGAGTGAGCAGGAGTGCATGGCACAGAGGCGTGGGAGCAGTCACGAACAGCCTCTGTTCGTTGGGTGGTTTTCCGCAGTAATTCGTGAGGAGGAATCTAGATGCGTAAGGTAATCCGAACAATTGGCTTGCTTGCTCTGGACATTTCTTCGGCTATAGTGCTGGCCTTAGGAGGCATTCTCCTTTTGTTGCCCATTGTCCTCCATTTGACATTAGGTGTTGACAATGACGCTTATATCGAGATTGGCGAATGGAGAGGCGCGCAGCCAAACATCCTGGGCTATTTTGGCTTGGAGTGGATGTTTCGGATAGATTTTCTGCTATGGCCTGCCTTGTTTATCATGGTCGGGCTTGCTTTGAGAGGGTTGCTCTGGGTCTTGCTGGCAAAGAGGGTGCCAGCGCCCGGCATAATGTAGGGACAAATGTAGGGGCGAAAGATTTTTCGCCCCTACCCCCACCAC
>JBMFPM010000331.1:0-2899 GCA_049969135.1 Anaerolineae bacterium | reverse complement strand
TACCCTCATCATAAGGGGCACGCAAGCGCTCGGAGAAAAGCAAAATCCTCACGGCATTGCTCTCCCAGCAACCTGGTAATAAAGCGCTCGATACTGTTCAGCGATCGTTTCTAAACGGAAACGATCGGCAAGTTCGTGTCCGCGCTGCCCCATCGCCCTCCGAAGGTCTCGATCATGTAGCAAATCCAATACGCGCTGTGCTAAGGATTCCACATCCCCCACGGCAACGGTAAAGCCGCTCATTCCATCTTCGATCAAATCAACCACTCCACCAACACGTGTCGCGATTACGGGCTTGCCCGCTGCCATCGCTTCAATAACCGCCATAGGCATTGTCTCCTGACGAGAAGAGAGAATGACCATCGTACAGCGCGCATATTCCTGCAGCAAGTTTTCCCTATCCTGCAAGCCAATGAATTCTACGTTCGGCTCAAGTTCATGCGCCACTACGAATTCCCGTACCTGCTGGTAATACCCGGGATTCGTCGTCCTGCCAGCAATACGCAGCCGCACATTGGGCACATGCTGACGCACGATGGTCAAGGCACGCAACAAATCGAGTGGGTTCTTGCGCTCATCAATGGTACCGACATACAGCAAACGTCCCTCCTCTTCCAGATTGGGAACATCAAAGAAGTCAAGTGGCAATGGGTTGTCTATGCGATGAAAACGGGCTTTGCTCATGTTGCGGTACTCCTCCAGCACGTATTGACTGATGGCAACGATATCACCTACGTGGCGTACCGCATAGCGATCGTACCACTTTTCGAGCCAGAACCGGCAACGATCAAACAGCCTACTTCGATAGACCTGAGCCTCCCGGTGAATCACACCATGGATGGTATAAATTGTCGGATAACCAGAACGCAATGCAGCAACAGCATAATGCGGCGCATGAGCATTCACTACAACTGGTTCTAGGCAGCGTAGCTCTCTCGCCACTCGTTCAACAGCTAAAATCATATTAGGCACCACTCTCCGCCTGGACATGGACATATAGTGTACTGTTAGATTGTCCTCAACTTGCACTCGGTTCTCCGGCACCTCGGAGTGACAATGGAGAACATAGATATCCAGATCCCGAAAGGAGCGCAACCCTTGCACAAGATTGTAAGCGACATTCCGCACACCACCTGGGATACGCGTCACATCCACAGGATAAGGCGTCACTAGTGCCACCTTCAGAGTTGACCTCGGGCTCATAGAGGGTAGCTTACCTTCCTGTCAGCAGAAACCACAAGTATTTCTTGAGGTCTTTCTTGATTCCGATGTTCACAAAGCAGCCACTGTTACAGCATAGACAGGAGGAGCGCGTGAGTGCCTCGCGGAAACGCAGATTCTCAGGACGGTAATAGATAGCACTGCAAAGACCTCCCGAAGACGAATCACTGATATCCTCGGTCAGGCAGTTGCCAATTTTCCGCTCTGACAAGCAATAATAGACATCCCCATAGGCATCGAGAACAAATGAATCCACAGCAAAAGGGCAAGGCGTTTGTCGTGGCCGCCCATCACGGTACATCTTCAGCATGTCATGCCAGTAATAGGCCATGAAATTGGATGGGGATCGTTCAGCGGCTAACTCCTGCAAGAAGGCAAACAAGTACTCTTTATCCGTCTGGGTGAAATCCAACTCCTCTCGCTGCTCAACATTGGCAACATAGGTCTCATGAAACCCAACCAACTGGAAGCCCAGTTCGATGCCGCGTTCCTCGCACCAATCCTGTAACTCGCGCAAGTGGTACAGATTCTTGCGTGTAATGACGCATCCGGCACCCAGCCAAAAGGGATGCACGGCCTGCAACTCCTTCAGGCCCATTAAGCAACGTTCCACACGCGCAAACGCCCCGGGGATGTCACGCATTTCATCATGTACATGCCCAACACCATCCAGAGATACAGAGATATTCAAGTGAATCCCGCGCTGTACACACAGATCCAACAGCGCCCGAGCACCAGCCAGTATGCGCTCTACTGCTAAGCCATTGGTAATTAAGGTCAACGATCCTAATCGAGGCATCTTGTCCATGAAAAGCATCGTCAGTGGGACCAGGTCAGGGCGTAAGCTAGGTTCTCCGCCAGCCAGTGTCAGCCGCTCAATGCCCCGAAAAATGCTGTCATTTAACACACGGTCAAAATCCTCCAAAGCCATTTCTGTGCGTGGCTCCATCTGCCAAATATTGCACATGGTACATCGCGCATTACACCGATAGGTCACATTGATCTGCAACTGGCGTGGTGGTAGGACACGAAAATGCCGCAGTAGGTTGTACTCATAAAAACCACGGATAATCGTATCCCAGCGCGCTGTAAATAATTTCTCTAGCAATGAACGGCGTGCACCTGATTTCATCATGAATCCATTACCTGCAAGTAAGCCTGATATGTTCGTTGGGCTACCACTTCAGCGCGGAAGCGAGCTCTCGCTAACTCTCGTCCTCGCTGCCCCATCTGAAAACGCAACTCTGGATTGCTCAGGAGGCTGACCAAGGCGTCGGAGAGCCCTGAAATATCTCCATCATCAAACAAAAAGCCACTGATGCCATCCTCGACCATATACGGTATCCCACAAATCCGCGTGGCAACCACAGGCCGTCCCGCAGCCATTGCTTCCGCAATAGCAACTGGGGCGGTTTCCTGTTTAGACGGTAACACCAGGACAGCACAGCGCTCATATTCCTGGACCATTTGCCGCGTGGTCAATGAACCTAGGAAAGTCACTGCTTCCTCAAGGCCATATTGTAACATGAACTGGCGACAGAGGCTAACATACGTTGGATCACTTTCAGCCTCCCCAGCTATACGTAGCCGTACATTCGCTACGGTTTGCCGCACAAGGATCAACGCACGAAGCAAGTCCAAAAGGTTCTTACGCGGGATAACCCGCCCGGCGTATAAT
>JBMFPM010000330.1:0-2902 GCA_049969135.1 Anaerolineae bacterium | reverse complement strand
GCAACGTGGGCTATGTGTTCGAGTACGGTGGGGACGGCATTAAAAACTTGTCTGTTCCCGACCGTGCCACAATCACCAACATGGGCGCGGAATGCGGCGTAACAACCTCTGTTTTCCCCAGCGACGAGGTCACGAAAGCGTTCCTCGAGGCGCAGGACCGCGTTCAAGACTGGGTAGAGATCCTGCCTGATCCAGACGCAACCTACGATAGGGTGGTGGATATTAACCTTGATGAACTCGTTCCCCTCGTGGCTTATCCGCATAGTCCAGGCAATATCAAAACGGTGCGCGAGCTAGAAGGATTGCCGGTAGATCAAGTGTGCATTGGCAGTTGTACCAATTCCTCATACAAAGACCTGATGACCGTCGCTCGCATTCTGAAGAATCAGAGGGTTCATCCCAATGTTAGCTTTGTCCTTGCCCCTGGATCGCGGCAAGTGCTATTGAACATTGCCCGCGATAGCGGCTTGGCTGACTTGCTCGCCTCAGGGGTTCGCCTTGCTGAATCTGCTTGCGGTTTCTGCATTGGCAACAGCCAAGCCCCTGCTACGGCGGCGGTATCTGTGCGGACGAGTAACAGGAACTTTGAAGGTCGCTCCGGCACAAAGGATGCCCAGGTGTACTTGACCAGCCCTGAGACAGCAGCAGCGGCAGTGATTACCGGCAAGCTCACCGACCCCCGCGACTTGGAGAAGATGGGCATCTCCTATCCACATATTGAAATGCCCAAACGCTTCTATATCGATGACAGCATGTTCATCATGCCTGCCGAGCACCCAGAGGAAGTCAAAATCTACCGTGGGCCGAATATTGGCGAGCCCCCAACTAACACTCCGTTGCCTGAGACTATTGAGGGGGTGGTTACGATCAAAGTCGGCGACAAGATCACCACCGATCATATCATCCCTGCGGGTGACAAGATGAAATACCGCTCCAATGTACCCAAGTACGCTGAATTTGTATTTGCCCCGATTGATCCCAAATTCTATGAGCGGGCAAAGCAAATTCAAGCCTCTGGAAAGCAAAATGTCATTGTCGCCGGCGTGAGTTACGGAC
This sequence comes from Anaerolineae bacterium, assembly GCA_049969135.1. GTDB lineage: Bacteria > Chloroflexota > Anaerolineae > UBA2200 > UBA2200 > JACIWX01. The sequence continues at coordinate 1,846 of JBMFPM010000330.1, read as the reverse complement.
AGGGGTCTTCGCGAGAACACGCTGCTCTCTGCCCCATGTACCTGGGAGTCAGAGCCGTGATTGCGAAATCGTTGGAGAGAATCCATACCGATAACCTGATTAACTTTGGCATTGTCCCCCTCACATTTAAAGAAGAAAGCGACTATGACCGCATCGAGCAGGGTGATGAGATTGAGATTCCCAACATCCGCCATGCGCTGGAAACAGGCGGGCCTGTCGTGGTGAGGAACAAAACCAAGGGTATCGAGTTTGAGGTGGCATACAATCTCTCAGAACGCCAGAAGGCAGCTATTCTCGCAGGTGGCACGTTGGCGATGATGGGAAAGAAATAAGCACAAATCAAAGGATGGGGTGATTATGGCACAGAGAGGTATTCGAGAATTTGATGGGAAAAGGATGCTGGCTGCGCACTGGTCTACGTACTTTGGCCAGTTGCCAGCCTATCCTGGCCAGGTTGTGCTCGTCGCACCCGATACAGACCTCGATGCCTTGCCCAAAGAGCACCCGTGGCTGACCAAACAAAAGCTAGTAGTCAAGCCGGATCAGCTCTTTGGCAAACGGGGCAAGCACGGTCTGATCAAGGTCGCAGAGACATATGATGAAGCCAGGCAATGGATCGCAGAGCGCATGAACAGGGAAGTGACCATTGGCAAGGTTACTGACAAACTGACCCATTTCCTCATCGAGCCATATGTGCCACATGAGGGTGAGTATTACGTCGCCATCAAGAGCAACCGCGATGGGGATACCATTTATTTCTCCAATCATGGCGGTGTGGACATTGAGGAAGTGTGGGATACGGTAGTTGAAATCCAGGTTGGCATTGCCGACGATATCGACCAACTCGATATCGAATCCAAGCTCCCGGCGGATACTCCGGCAGATAAGCGAAAGCTCTTTGCTGATTTCGTCCGAGGCTTGTTCAAATTCTATCGAGACCTTGCCTATGCCTTCCTAGAGATCAACCCCTTTGTCGTCTCTGACAGTACCATCGTCCCGCTAGACCTGGTTGCCCGGCTAGATGATACGGCGCTTTTCGAATGCGGGGACAAATGGGGATACATCACGTTCCCTGCTCCCTTCGGGCGACGGTTCACCAAAGAGGAAGAGTACATTAAAGAGATGGATGAGAAAAGCGGGGCTTCGCTCAAACTCACGATTCTCAATCCCAAAGGCAGGGTCTGGACGATGGTGGCGGGCGGCGGGGCCAGCGTCATCTACACAGACACGATCGTTGACCTTGGCTACGGACATGAACTGGCCAATTACGGGGAATACAGTGGTAACCCCTCAACCAGCGAGACCTATGAGTATGCCAAGACCATTCTGGATTTGATGACGCGCGAAAAAGATCCTCAGGGGAGGCCTAAATTCCTGCTCATTGGTGGTGGTATTGCCAATTTTACCGATGTCGCCAAGACTTTCACTGGCATCACCATGGCCCTGAAAGAATACAAGGAAAAGCTCAAAGAAGCGAACGTGCGCATTTTCGTCCGCCGTGGGGGGCCGAACTATCAGGAAGGGTTGCGGCTGATGAAGGAACTGGGCAAAGAGCTCGGCGTCCCCATTGAAGTATATGGCCCTGAAATGCACATGACCCGCATCGTCAACCTTGCTCTGGGCTCGGCTGAAGAACATGCTCAAGCAGAAAAGAAGTAGGTGGTGACTCATGGCAGAAAAACGACCTGACTACATCTTATTTGACCGAAACACAAGGGCTATCGTGTATGGGTATCAGACAGCCCCGATTCAACGCATGCTGGATTTTGATTATGCTTGCCGCAGGGATACTCCTTCTGTGGCTTGCATTGTGGATCCCACCCAGGATGGCAATCACAAGTGCTTC
>JBMFPM010000329.1:0-2913 GCA_049969135.1 Anaerolineae bacterium | reverse complement strand
ATCTCGTGGAACCCCACTTTTTCCACGTGAACGGACGCCGTGCCGACAGTTTGGATCTGTCCGTGCGGGAAGGAGATCGCATTCTATTGATGACGGTCACAGCGGGAGGCTGAGGGAGGCAGGAATTGCATCAGCAAGCAGCATCGAAACCGCTACCACCCAGTGCACAAAGAGTACAGGAGGCACTCCAGCACCTGGGCATTTCCTCCCAGGTGCTGGAGCTGCCCCAAAGCACGCGCACCGCAGCCGAAGCCGCGCAGGCAGTGGGCTGCGCAGTTGGGCAAATCGTCAAATCCCTGGTTTTCCGGGGTAAAGAAACCCACAAACCCATCCTAGTCCTCGCCAGCGGAGCTAACCGCGTGGACGAAAAAGCCCTCGCACATTGGGTTGGCGAACCTATTGAAAAAGCCGATGCCGATTTCGTGCGCGAGCAAACCGGCTTTGCCATTGGCGGCGTCCCACCTATCGGCCACATCCAACCCTTGCCGACCTACATTGACCAGGACCTGCTGCTATACGACGAGATTTGGGCTGCTGCTGGCACCCCTCATGCCGTGTTCCGTCTCACCCCCGCTGATTTGGTGCGCATGACCAACGGCATGGTCACTCCTGTCGCATAACTATTCCTCTGTATCCGGGCTGCGACAGACAACCATCAACGAATGTCAACACGGATAAATAGCCATTTGGCTTAAGCGTCAAAGTGTGCTACAATCGCGCTGGCATATCCCGTTGCCTCTGGATAGTTGCAGTTCCTTCATGGTCACCTGCTCTCGGCGTGGAATTTCCTCCGGAGCCCCAAAAAGGAAGGGAAGCTTACCATGCCCACTTTGCAGTTTCGTTTTCTGGGTTCGCTGGACATCCGCTGGGATGACCAGCCTTTGCCTATCCCTGCCACGCGCAAAGCGCAGTCCTTACTCGCCTACTTGGTGATGAACCGCACCAAGCCACAGCCCCGTGACCGCCTGATCGATCTGTTCTGGGGCGAGCGGCCACAGTCAAAAGCGCGCCGCTCCCTCGCTACGGCACTGTGGCATATCCGTCGCTGCTTACCTGCTGAAGGATTCATCCGCAGCGATGTGTACACCGTCCAGTTTGTCGCCCAAGGAGACCTGTGGCTTGATGTGGAGGAATGCGAATCTGCTCTAGGCACCAATGACCTCTCTAGTCTGCAACGAGGCATAACGCTCTATCGAGGTGATTTCCTTGATGGCTTCTATGATGACTGGGTAATCAACGAACGCTATCGGTTGCAGAGCCTCTTTCTGGAAGGGCTTGCATGTCTGACAGCGGGTTACGAAGCGACAGGCAATCCTCAGGCGGCGTTGGCTACTGCTCTCCGTCTCCTGGAGTGCGATCCATTACGAGAAGATGCGCATCGCGCGGCCATGCGGGCCCACTGCCAGTTGGGACAACGCAATGCCGCTTTGCAACAATATGCACGCTGCCATGCCATCGTCCAGGAGGAGTTGGGCACTGAGCCGACCACAGAAACAACAGAACTCTACCAGCATATCCTAGATGGCCGGCACCCCGTAGCGGCGGTTGCAGACACTGCGCAAATCATTGCACCAGGCCCTGTGCGTGTAGCTCCACGAGTATACGGAGCATCAGAGATTGCAGCGCCTGCACGATTGGTGGGCCGAGAGGATGAGCTAGCGTTTCTACTGAACTGCTGGCAGGCAGCAACAGAAGGTAAAGGCGGTTTGGTGCTTATCGAAGGCGAGGCAGGTGTTGGCAAAACCCGTCTCGTGCAGGAGCTGGCCAACCGTCTGTGTTGGCAGGGGGTACGCGTGCTATGGGGTCGCTGTTACGAGTTCGAGCGCCATCTGCCCTACCAGCCCCTCGCCGAAGCTCTGCGCTCTATCTTGCCGACCGTGTCAACAGCAGAACTGGAGCAATTCCCGGACTGGGTGCTGGCCGAGGTATCAAGACTAGTGCCGGAACTGGCGGAGCGCCGGCCAGGGCTTTCGCTGCCAGCGACGATCGGGTTTGATGAAGAACGCACACATCTATTTGATGGTGTGGCCCGATTCGTGGCCGGGTTTTCTACCCATGAGGCAGTGCTTGTCATCCTTGACGACCTGCACTGGGCTACCGATTCGACGTTTCAATTGCTTCACTATCTAGTGCGTCAGATTGCCCATTGCCGCGTTTTGATTGCGGGCACGTTCCGCGCTGAATCTGTTGATCTTGGACATCCATTGAACCCTTTGATGCAGGCACTGTCCCAGGAGGGATACTGTAAGCTGCTCAGACTCGCCTGCCTCCCCGCTGCAGCCGTGAAGGCGTTAATTATGGAAATGTCACATGTTGGTGACGCAGTCGTGCCCCTGGCTAAACGGCTCTACGCAGAAACCGAAGGCAATCCCTTCTTCCTCATCGAGACCGTTCGAGCACTATTCGAGACAGGCGCACTACATGCTGAAGACGGAGTGTGGATTGGCGATTTTGCCCAATTGAGCTGCAGCCGGCTTCCCTTGCCTGCAAGTGTCAGCGAAGCCGTGCAAGTTCGCATGCACCGGCTAAGCGACGCATCCCAAGAAGCATTGCAGGTTGCCGCTGTAGCTGGTGTGGAGTTCGATTTTGACGTGCTCCGTGCTGCATCCCAGCGTAGTACCGAAGAGACACTGCAGGCTTTGGATGATCTGCTTCGCTGCAAACTCATCGAAGAGCGTGCGGATGCCGTGAGCCGAGACTATGCCTTTGCCCACCAAATGATCCAGACGGTCATCTACACTAGCCTTCCGTTGCGGCGGAGGCAGTACCTACACGCTTTGGTAGGGCAGGCAATGGAACGACTCTACAGGGATGGGATAGAAGAGTTGGCGGGTGAACTTGCTTTTCACTTTCAGCACGGTCGCCTGGTGGCCACAGAACTCACTGAAAAAGCGATCCGCTATCTCCTACAAG
>JBMFPM010000328.1:0-2919 GCA_049969135.1 Anaerolineae bacterium | reverse complement strand
CAGCCTGGAGCGCAGCCAGGGCCGGCGTTGCGGCATTATCTCGACCACTTTGACCTCATTATTTCTTATGCCACTGCGCCAGAGCATGTCTTTGCCCGCAATTTGATGCGCGTAGCGCAGGGGCAGGTGATTTGCTGGGATGCCCGCCCGAGCCAGAATATGCGCATGCACATGAGCGCCTATTTGCTGCAGCCACTGCGCAGCTTGGGCGTGACGGAGAATGTGGATTTGCCTCACATCATGCTTACGGAGGGAGATCGGCGGGAAGCGGAGCAATGGTGGCAGGAGCATGGCCTGGCTGGGCGATTGACTGTGGCAATCCACCCTGGCAGTGGCAGTGCGGCGAAGAATTGGCCCGCAGAGCGCTTTGCGGCAGTGGCACGGCATTTGCGGCAGGAGCAAGGGATGCAGATTTTGCTCGTGAGCGGGCCGGCGGATGAGGCGGTGATTGCAGCAGTGGAAAGGGATTTGGGCGGGCAGAGCTATGTGCTGGCGCACGAGTTGCCCTTGCCCCTCTTGGCAGGGCTTCTGGCGCGGTGTTGGGCGTATGTGGGCAATGATTCGGGGATCAGTCATCTGGCTGCGGCAGTGGGCACGCGGGTGGTGGCGATTTTTGGGCCGACGGACGCGGCAGTATGGGCGCCGCGTGGGGCTTTGGTGCGTGTGGTGCAGGCAGCGGTGCCCTGCGCACCGTGCAGTGTAGAACGGCGAAGGGATTGCAGCCGACGGGTATGTTTGGAGGCGGTGACGGTAGAAGGGGTGGTGGATGCCCTCACTCCTAGTCCCTCTCCCGTAGGGCAAGGAGAATAAAGGGGATTTGGGGGAGGGGCAAGATATGGTACAATATAGACGTTGGGCAATGGCAAACAAAATCAGCGAAAGGGGCTGTGAGATGACATCCGAGATGACGCCACAAAATGTGTATTGTCCCCAATGTTCTGCTCCCATGGACATTCTCAGCGGTCGAAAGTACTGCCAATGTGAGTATTGTGGTTCCAAGTTTGTCTTGGAAGGGCTGGACATAGGCGTGCCCCATCCCGTGCGTTTTGAGGCTGTCCTGGCAAGGACTGCGGACCAGGTGCGCTTGGAGGATGTCGAACAGCACCTGGCAGAACTGGAACTGGCGATTGTGGATGCCGAAGAGGAGGTGGAAACAAAACAGGCAGAGGTGGCAGAGGCACGAAAGGTGTACCGGGAGACGGTCACGGACGTCCTGAAGAGCATCGAACCGATGCAGGTGGGAACCTATGCGGCGGGATTGCTGGCAACTGTCTCTTGGTTTCTTGTGGTTTTTGTCCTGAGCGGGAGTCAGTGGTATGCTGGCTTGGTCATTGCCATCCTGTTGCTCTTTGCGGCGTGGGGCTTTTATCGGGAGTGGCAGAATGCCGAGCGGCGTGGGCGGGATGAACTGCGTGAGTTCAGGGAGGTGATCGAAGAGGCAAAGGCAGCCCTGGACCAGGCAGTGGCGCGTCTCGAAGATCTGGCGTTAGAGCGCGAGCTATGGCAAAGGCGTGCCATAATCTGCCAACAGGAAGAGGAATGATGGGCAAGAGGTACGAGATCCAATTGGCGGGTGAGGGTGGTCAGGGGGTAGTGCTGGCGGCGGTCATTTTGGCTGAGGCAGCGGCAGTACAGGAAGGCAAAAACGTGGCGCAATCCGCTTCTTATGGGCCAGAAGCACGAGGTGGGCTGACCGAATCCGAAGTGATCATCAGCGATGAGGAGATTGATTACCCACGGGTCGTTGTAGCGGATGTGTTGCTGGCGATGAGCCAGAAAGCCTGCGATGCCTATTTCCCCTTTCTGAAGGAAGAGGGCATTCTGATTGTAGATTCAATCCAAGTTGAAGCGGTGCCGAAAGCGGATGCCTATCGTGTCCCCATCACCCAGATTGCTGAGGAAACGACGGGAAAAGCTGTCACGGCGAACATGGTCGCCTTGGGGGTGATCGTTGGGCTGACCAAGGTGGTGTCTATACCAGCTATCGAAGCTGCAGTGGTTGCACGGGCGCCCAAAGGCACAGAGGAATTGAATCTGAAAGCTCTGCGCGCTGGGTTGGAATGGGCCAGGAAAGAGCAGGTTGCGAAGGGATGAGGGAGGCGGGCATGCAAGTGCTGGTGCAGGAAGAGCACCGCGAATACGATGGTTTCTTCAAACTGGATCGCGTCGTCCTGCGCTTTGAGAAGTTTGACGGGCGCATGAGCGAGCCCGTGGAGCGCCTTGTCTTTGAGCGGGGAGACTCGGCAGCGGTTCTCCTGTACGATCGAGAACGCGATATTGTGGTGCTTGTCGAGCAGTTTCGCTATCCCGTTTATGTGCGGGAGAAACCGGAAGGCCGCTTGCTGGAGATCGTGGCAGGCACGATAGATGACAAACGCACTCCTGCGTCAGTGGCGCGCAGTGAGTTGCTGGAAGAGGCAGGCTATGCTCTGCGAGAGCTAGAGTTCGTCAGTACTTTTTACCCTAGTCCGGGCGCTTGTTCGGAGCGCATTCATCTCTACATTGGATATATTACTCCTGCAGCGCGGGTTGGGCCTGGAGGGGGTGTGGGAGTGGGTGAGGACATCCGTGTGCATGAGGTACCCCTGGACAAGGCATTGGGCTGGATACGTGAGGGGATTATCCGAGATGCCAAGACGATTATTGCATTGCAGTATTTGGCGCTGAGCAAAGGTTTTACATCATAGGGAGTGCTTGGGCGTGGGAGCCCAGGCTGCAATGGTTAGTTGTAGGGGCGTACCCTGAAATATGCGGAGGCGGCTCCTGTGTAGCGGAGGCGGCTCTTGTGTAGCGGAGGCGGCTCTTGTGTAGCGGAGGCGGCTCCTGTGTAGCGGAGGCGGCTCTTGTGTAGCGGAGGCGGCTCCTGTGTAGCGGAGGTGGCTCCTGTGTAGCGGAGGCGGCTCTTGTGTAGCGGAGGCG
>JBMFPM010000327.1:0-2948 GCA_049969135.1 Anaerolineae bacterium | reverse complement strand
CTTCGTTCAGCATGACACTGGAAGGACTTTTTCAACACCCTCATAGAATGGACAGCAGGTCACAGGCTGCCGCAAATAAGGCATTTGCTATCCAAAGGTATAAGCTTTATGTCTATTCCTCAGTGAATGCAATCCCGTGCGCCTCGCGCCATTCAATTCTGGTTATGCTTCATCACATTACAGAGTCGAAATCAGGCTCAACCAACATTGCGAATCTCGTCAGTAGCCCAATCTGGTAAAGTCCCTGCTCAGACCAAGCCCCCTACTCCTTCGCTATGTAGCGCACCCCTTGTATTCCCCTAAAGTCCGTGTCTTGAGTCCACAATTCCGCACCAGAGACCCGCGCTGTTGCTAACATAACACTATCTGCCATCGGTAACTTCATCTCCACAGACAACCGCGCTGCCTCCAATGCTATCTCTGCCGTTAGCTCAACCACCTGTCCTTCCATCATCACGGCTGCCGCTTGCAACGCCTCCCCCTCGCCACGCTGTTGGAGCACCCGCTGAAATACCTCGCACAGACTAAGCGTGGGCACGATCAGCTCTGATACCCCTTCAACCGCTGGGGCGAAAGAATCAGCATTCGGTCCCTCGGCAAAATACTCCAACCATCCGCTCGAATCCACCAGCTTCATACTCGATCCGGCTCCCGTTCCACGCTTGTATCTCTCCCTTTCAGAAACCCACGAGCCTCTACCACCGACTTGATCGGGACCATCTCAACCCGATTATCATAGAGGATCACCCTCACTCTCTATCCAGGCTTTATGCCTAGCCGCTCACGGATCTTGCTCGGAATCACTATCTGATATTTGGGTGAAACTTTGACTGTCTCCACAACTTCTCCTTTCGATCTATTCATTGTATTACCATTTTCTATATTGCCATACTTAAGATAGATCGTCAAGCGAGCGTTGAAAATCTTGTCATTCCTTCACTCTATTCAGGGAGACAAGCTCAGGCGCAGAGAGTGGGATCGCGAGACCTTGCCGTATTCTTCAAAATTCTTGCGGGATACTTCACTTCCCCTTCGCTTTGCTCAGAGCCTGCCCTGAACACAGTAAAAGGATAAAGGTTCAACATGACATTGAGGAACTTTTTCCACACCCTCCATCAACTGCTTTTCCTTTTATTGCTCTTGCAGTATCATAAGAGGTAAACGATATATAAACCAAAACAACGAGGAGGATAACGATGTGGCGGGAATTTAAGCAGTTTGCCATGCGCAGCAGTGTCATTGACCTAGCCATCGGCTTAATGCTAGGCAGTGCGTTCAATAAGATCATCACTTCGCTGGTCAACGACATCCTCATGCCACCCATCGGGTTGGTGCTGGGCAAGGTGGATTTCAGCAATCTGTACCTCAACCTGTCTGGGCAACGCTATGGCTCTCTGGCAGAGGCTAAGGCGGCTGGCGCCGCAACCGTGAACTATGGCTTGTTCATCAATACGGTCATAGAGTTCGTGATCGTCGCCTTTGCGCTCTTCCTGGTAGTACGACAAATCAACCGGTTGCAGCGTGCTGCGGAACCCGCCGCGCCCGAAACGAAAGAGTGCCCTTATTGCTTTAGCCGCATTCCGATCAAAGCCACACGCTGTCCGTATTGCACATCATCATTGGAAAAGACTGCATAGCACGCTCACGGAACATGCAACACGCACTACGTACTACGATGCCTTCCCCATCCGATACAGCTTAGATCCGCAGACCGGACAAACACCCCTGGTTGCGTGCCGACCATTTTTCAAGACCACTTGTTCCGGGTTCTTGATCTCCTGCTGCTTCTTACATTTGAAACAATACGCTTTCATGCTTCTGCTCCTTCGGAAGGATGGGGCAATGCTCTGCCCGGCAGCCAAAGATTATAGCACGAAGCAGAGAAAAAGAGAAACGAAAAACGTAAGACGGAACACGCAATATGTTCCCCATTTTGCCTACCCACACAGACCCTCTATAATCCCAGCCATGGCATCTACAGTCGCTGAAGCGCTGCAAGAACTGCGTTTGAACCCGCGTTTTGCCGCACAGATCACCGCCTGGCAATGCCTGCCAGCACGCTCAGGACGTTTTGCTCCCTTGCCTGAGGGGCTGGAACCGCAGTTGCAGGAGGCGCTGCGCCGGCTGGGCATACAGAGTTTTTACACGCATCAGAGCCAGGCTATTGCAGCCGCTTTGCATGGCGAGGATGTCGCCGTAGTCACCGGCGCGGCTTCGGGCAAGACTTTGTGTTATAACATCCCCGTGCTCAATACATTACTGCGCGACCCTCAAGCACGCGCATTGTACCTCTTCCCCACCAAAGCCCTTGCCCAGGATCAGCTTGCCGCCTGGCAGAATTTGAGCCAGGATCTGCTCCCTTCTGAAGCTGCCGCAACGTACGACGGCGACACGCCTTCCCCCGTCCGTGCGCGTATTCGTGAAGGCACGCGCGTGCTGATTACCAACCCGGACATGCTGCATGTAGGCATCCTGCCTCATCACACTCGCTGGGCCGCATTCTTTGCCGGGCTGAAATATGTCGTCATAGATGAAATGCACGCCTACCGTGGCGTCTTTGGTAGCCATGTAGCCAATCTCCTGCGCCGCCTGCGTCGCATCTGCCACTTCTATGGTGCGCATCCTACCTTTATCTGTTGCTCGGCTACGATCGCCAACCCCCAAGAACTAGCCACTCAGCTTGTGGGACGGCAAGTGGTGCTGGTGGACGAAGATGGCTCACCGCGCGGCGAGCGCCATGTCATTCTCTATAACCCGCCGCTGCTGGATCAGGCGCAAGGGATGCGGCGCAACCTGCTCCTCGAAGCAGCTACCGTGGCTGACTTCTTCCTGAGCAAGGAACTGCCGACCATCATCTTCAGTCAGGGGCGACTATCTACCGAACTGTTGCTGACCTACCTGCGCCAAGCAGCAGAGAAACATGGTCAGCCTCTTAGCAGAATCCGTGG
>JBMFPM010000326.1:0-2949 GCA_049969135.1 Anaerolineae bacterium | reverse complement strand
AGAGATGCAATGGTGAGATCGCTAAGAGCAAGGCGCTGAGCAAACCCACCCGCCTGTTGAATAGTTGCTTTGCCAAAATGTAAATGCCCAAGATAGATATCAGGCCAAGAGTTACGGACAGCAACCGCACGACAAATTCACTATCCCCAAACCGTAACCAGAAATGCAAAAACATGTAATACAATGGCGGAAAGATACGTTGTGTGCTGAGGGTGAAGAGACAGCCGATACTATGTCTGGCAGCCCAGACGCTGTAGGCTTCATCGAAATAAAAACTCTCCGTTGATAGGGTGTGCAATCTCAACCCAGCCCCTAGAACTAGGATGAGCACCAAAATAACCCTTTCTCTTTGCTGTGAATTGAGGCTAGCACATGCAACGTGCGCTGTCATTGTCCCGTTGTACTCACTGCCTTCAAATCATACAACATCAAATCCAGCACATTTCGGAATTGGAGCGTTTCTACTAGTTGGAATTCTCTATCGAGAAGCTGCTTCACTATACCTTCCGGGTCACTGTAATGTCCGCGCTGCCAGATTAGCCACACACGCGTATAGTGACGGGCAATATTGGCTACCACTTCCTGCGCAGCCTGCATGGTGACAGGAATAGGGAGCTCCATATTAATAGCCACTCGACCTTGAGCATAATAATCAAAAGGCTTGGCATTCCAACGCGGAGAGAAGAGCACGACATCGCCAGGCTGCGCTTCTGCCATGATGTGAGCGCTGATTCCTCGCCAATCATCCCGCTGCTCGATGTGCCAGGCATTCCAGTTGCCCACCAGCAGGATCAGTAGCAAACACAAGATAATGGCGAACCGCACCGAACCCCACTTCAAAGCGTGGATGCCATTAGCGACAATCATATAATACGGAGGGAGAAAAGGTGACAAATAGCGAATGGCATACATAGGCGTAATCTGGGCAAGAAGCCAGATCACTATCAAAGGAAAAGCGCTATATAATATGCAGAAAAGCACTCTTTCCCGATATGCTAGAATAGCCCCTTCTTCCGCACCTACCGCTTTACGACCCCGAAACAACTTGGTGATGACCATGATAACAGAAGCACCAAACAGAGCATATGCCAATCTGCGTATGAGCACAGGATAGAGCTTGCCATCAGTGCCAATGTTGAAAGAGAGCCAAGTATCAAGCAACATGCGCACAGAAGGCTGCCCAATCGTTTTCTCCACCCAGCCTCCGCCTCGTGCAGTCACCTGCCGATAGAAGATAGGCAACCAAGGTAGGAAAAGAAATGCTATCGCCAATTCAGCCATCAACCATCTATACCAGAGATCTTTCGTACGATTGCCCCTCCACAGACAATAAAGTACGAACAGATTCTGAAAGAGCAAGACAAAAAGCATGAAATAATGTGTGTAAAGGGCCAAAGTTGCCGTCAGCACATAGCTCAGCCAATAGCGTATCTGGTCCCTACGCAGAGCCAAGAGTAGGAAATAACTGGATAGTAAACTAATTGTAGCCACCATGGCGTACATGCGCGCTTCCTGCGAATACCAGATATGCAACGGCGACATCGCCAAAAAGAGCGCAGAAAGCAGCCCTACCCGTGAGCCAAACAACTCACGGCCCAATGTGTACAGGATCACGATAGCGAGGACTCCCAGCATAGCAGAAAGTGCGCGGATAGAAAATTCCGTCTCTCCGGAAGGAAGCCAACAATGTAAAGCGAAATAATACAGCGGGGGATGGATATCCGCCGCAGCCCAAGCCACTTCTGAACGCAGTTCCATGCGGGCAATGATCAAGCTAGTCGCTTCATCGAGCCAGATGCTCTCTTTGCCCAAACCCGTGAAGCGCCAGAGAAAACCAACCAGCACAATTAATGCAAGCAGACCGGTCCTGACATGGACGGGTAGTTGTGTAGCCTCTATCCTACCTTCCCCCATACACCCGTCCTCTTACCGCTGGGGGGCGTTACCATGTGAGGAGAAGGGCGTTGGTCGCCACCAACTCCACTCGACGCATTTGCTGCAAGAAGGCACATCTTCCAAGCGCCCTTCTAGATGCTTGCGGCGCAGTTCCGCCATCCGAGGGCCATTCCAAGCCCTCATTACACCATCGCGAACATTGCCAAGCGGATACAGAGCATTATAGTCACGGTCACAACAGACCAGAGTTCCATCCCAATAGATATGCACATGGTACCATAAGTTCGGACAATGATACCGCTTTCCTGGCACGGCAATTTGATCATCGTCTGCACGCAACTCACTGATTTGCTGGACCTGATCCCCCCAAGAGTCAAACGCTTTGACATGGACCCGATCCACCCCAGGGATATGCCAAATCTGTTTGAACGCCTCGATTTCTGCAGCAGTCGGCTTGATATGGATAATCTGCACGCTCACACGAGGACCTTGAGCGCGCTTGCTCCTCAACTCCGCAAAACGGAGAATGTTCTCCCGTGTTTGCTCGAAATCAGCCTTGCGCCGCACACGCTCGTATGTTTCGGCAGTAGAGCCATCCAGACAGAGGTAAATAGCACCTAGCCCTGCATCGAGTATTTTGCGACTGCTTTCTTCGGTCAGAAGCGTCGCATTTGTGGAGATCTCACTGTGCAGCCCACGGCTGCGACAATAAGCAATCATATCATAGATACGCGGGTGCAAAAGGGGCTCGCCCCAAATGTGCAAAGTAGTCGTCTGCACATGAGGTGCCATCTCATCAACAATCTGGGTGAAAAGATCATAGTCCATATAACCCTTAGGCCGCGTGAGCAACCCCAAACCGGTGGGGCACATGACACACTTTAGATTGCAAACATTGGTGGACTCTAGGTACATGCGATCAGGATAGGTCCACAAACGGGTGCGCCCTGTGACATAGGAAATCCATTTCGCAAGATTAGAAACGCGGCGACGATAACGTTGTACACGACGCTCGATTTTGGTCAAGACCACGTCCTTACCCTCCGGGCACGT
>JBMFPM010000325.1:0-2954 GCA_049969135.1 Anaerolineae bacterium | reverse complement strand
ATTAGATGCTCTGGCGTCCGTCTGCCTAACTGCTCAAACAATTCATAGCCCATGGTAGCAACACCTTCCAGGAACATGGGATGGTAAGCGTGGCTGGCGTAATACGCTCCAGCCCTAACTGCTTCCAGAGCAGCTTCCGTGGCATTGGAGCGAGGGCCTTCCACGGGGATGAGCTCTGCTCCATATACCTGAATCTGAGCTCGTTTGGCAGCGGAGGTATGCGCTGGGGCAAAAATGCGCACCCGGAACCCTGCCCGTGCACCATAAGCAGCCAAGGAGGCTCCTGCATTGCCAGAAGAATCGTCCACGACATCACGAATACCCCACGCTCTCAGGAAGCTGACTAATAAAGAGGTACCGCGATCTTTGAACGAGCCCGTCGGGTTCAAAAACTCCAGCTTAAACCCCACGCGCAAGCCATTCCATTCTTCCAGCAGCAACGGGGTAGCGCCTTCGCCCATGCTTACTGGTTCAGCATCCTGGCCAATGGGTGGCAGAACATCGCGATAGCGCCACAATCCTGATTCTTGCTGTCGGATGGCATCCAAGCGAAACGGTGGGATATCTTCTATCAAGAAGGGTTGGCCACAAACACAGCGCCAGTGTGTCGTGGGCCAAGTTTCTTTATAGCCACAAAGAGCGCATAAAAAGTTCATCCTATTCCCATCTCTGCCAGAACCAATGCGATGGCACCAATTAGTCCAACGTCATCCCCGAGCGCAGCAGGGACGATGCGCACACTGCGCTGCGAGGCGGCAATCGCGCGTTCCGCGATCAGTGCACGCACTGGCGCAAAAAGCAAATCCCCTGCTTTGCTGACACCACCCCCTACAATGATCATCTCCGGATCAAAAGCATGGATGAAAGAGATCATGCCAATACCCAGGTAGAAAGCAGCGCGTTGCATGACTTCCAGAGCTAATGGATCTCCCCTTTGAGCGGCGTCAACGACTTCTTTTGCCGTGATACGTGCGATGTCACCTTCCACCAATTCTGATAGCAGCGAGGAGCGACCTTTGTGCAGCAATTCGACCGCATGACGAGCGATAGCTGGCCCTGATGCCAGCGCTTGCAGACACCCAATATTACCACAGTTGCACTGCGGGCCATAGGGTTCCACAACAATATGCCCTAATTCTGCTGCCCAGCCATTTGCCCCTAGCAGTAGTTTGCCATCCTCAATGACCCCTCCTCCAATGCCCGTACTAATCGTCAGGTAGATCAAGAAATTGACCCCTTGTCCTGCCCCAAAGCGATGTTCGGCCAACGCGGCGAGATTGGCATCGTTGCCGACATAAACGGGCATGCCCAACTCTTGTGCCAGCAGATCACGTATTGGCCAGTTCTCAAGGCCCAAGTTGGCTGCTTTGGCAATGATACCTGTTCGTGGATTTACTGCGCCAGCCGTAGCCATTCCGATGCCTAGTACCTGTTTTCGTTCTATGCCTTGCAACACCTGAGCGATACAGTCTACGACGCGGTGCATGATCTGTTGAGGCCCTTCATGAGCTTGGGTCAAGGCATTCACCCGTCTGAGGACGGTGAACTTGCGGTCAGCGAGAACAGCGCGAATCTGGGTTCCGCCCAAATCTACGCCCACAATCAATTCTTCCATAACACCACTCTCCACTAGAGTGAGCCTAGTATACCGTCATCTTGGAGGGGTGGCAAATGGACAATAGGAATAACTAGCTCTGTTCTGTTTGGGTTCTTGCTCCGTCTGTGGTATAATATGCGCTGAGCTCAGTCCGACTATTGTTCCCCGTTTTGCGCCGTAAGTGAATGGGCTCGAGGAGGTTTCCACAAATGATTACTGCGATAGTGCATAGTATTCGTGCCAGTCTCTTGTCTAACCATCGGGTGGTTTTGTTGAAAGACGTGAATGCGGAACGCTATCTGCCTATCTGGATTGGCCCTTTTGAAGCAGATGCCATTGCCATGGCATTGCAGCATATGGAACCACCACGTCCTATGACGCATGATTTGCTGAAATCTATGATTGTCGAGCTGGGAGCGACCGTTTCCTACGTTTTGATACATGCATTAATAGACAATACGTTCCATGGGCGTATTGTGGTGGAAATTGGCGGTCAACAGAAGGAAGTTGACTCTCGGCCAAGTGACGCTATCGCCTTGGCTGTACGCTGTAATGCGCCGATTTACATAGCTGAAGAAGTTATGGCTCAGGCCAGCATTGTCCCCAGTCCTGAAATTGAGGCAGCTACATCGGTGGAACCGGTTACTCCGGAGGAAGAAGAGCACCTTTCCGTATTCCGCGATTTCTTGAATAGCCTGGATGATTCAGAGGAGGAACAGAAGGACGAGTAGATGACGAACATAGACAGATTGCCACCCCAAAATATTGAGGCTGAGCAATCGGTATTGGGTAGCTTGTTGATTGACCGTGAGGCGATTATCAAGGTCGCGCCTTTCCTGCAGCCAGGGGATTTCTACCGGGAAGCTCATGGCCAGATTTATGCGGCTATCCTTGACCTGCATGAGCGTCGCGAACCGGCCGATTTCATCACGGTTTGCGATGAGTTAGAACGTCGAGGGCAATTGGAAGCGGTCGGGGGGCCATCCTATTTGACCTCGCTCATCAACAGCGTTCCCACCGCAATCCACGTGGAACACTATGCCCGCATCGTGGAAAGGACTGCGATCCTCCGTCGGCTGATTGAAGCATCGGGAAAGATCGCCGCATTGGCTTATGAGGAAGCAGAGGATGTGGATGAAGTCGTGGACCGTGCCGAGCAAATCTTATTCGATGTATCCCAGCGACGGGTCTCGCGTGGCCTGACACCGATAAAACGCATCCTGACGGAATACTACGATCGCATCGAGTATTTGCACCAGCATCAAGGGGAGATGGTGGGCCTGCCCACAGGGTTCATTGACTTGGACCGATTGTTGGGTGGCTTGCAACGCTCCGACTTGATCATCGTTGCGGGAAG
>JBMFPM010000324.1:0-2954 GCA_049969135.1 Anaerolineae bacterium | reverse complement strand
GCCTCTGCCATTAGAGTCACCAGAGCAAATCGTCGAGGCGATCTGGGCTGGAGTAACCGATCGCACACGCATCTTGTTCATGAGCCATATCACCTCGCCGACTGCGCTGATCCTGCCTGTAGCGCCACTGATCCAACGCGCACGCAGTGCTGGCATCCTCACCGTTATTGACGGCGCGCATGCCCCTGGGCAAATCCCGCTGGATCTAAAGGCGCTCGGTGCTGACTTTTACGCTGGCAATTGCCACAAATGGCTCTGCGCTCCCAAGGGTTCTGCCTTCCTCTTCGCCCGCCGCGAAGTGCAACACCTATTGGAGCCATTGGTGGTCAGCTGGGGTTGGCAAAGTGATACGCCTGGCCCTTCACGCTTTGTAGATGAACAGGAATGGCAAGGTACTCGTGACATCTCTGCCTATTTGACTGTGCCCAATGCCATTCAGTTCCAAGCAGAACACAACTGGCCCCTGGTACAAAAACAATGTCACGAACTCGCTTCTTGCGCACGCCACGCCATCAGCGAACTGACTCACCTGGAGCCGCTGTACCCAGACTCCCTTGACTGGTATGCACAGATGACCACGCTGCCCCTCCCTCCTTGTGATGCCCAGGAACTGAAACAGCGCCTGTATGACGAGTTTGCCATCGAAGTGCCCATCATCACCTGGAAAGAGCGCCAGTTTGTACGTATCTCCATCCAAAGCTACAACAACCTAGCCGACATCGAGACATTAACCTCCGCTCTTGCCCAGTTGCTGCCCAAATCGCCATAAGACAAACTCCCATCCATTTTGACAACTAACGCGCCTCCCATTACAATTTGCGCAACTAGGAGAGCATAATATCACCAACCTGTTTGTAGTGAGCGCTTCAGCGCTCATCGCTTGAATATGCGCAGCACAAACCGTCTCATAACATTACACCTTAGCCACCTGCTGCTCATAGCCATCATCCTCTTGGCTACCGTATTGCGTTTCTATCACCTCGCCGACCAAAGCCTCTGGTACGACGAAGGCTTCAGTATTGCATTGGCTAAGAGCTCTTGGGCAGAAGCCATTGCCTGGACATCTCAAGATGTCCACCCCCCTCTCTACTACCTGGTGCTCAGCCTCTGGATTTACCTTTGTGGTGACCATGCATTTGCCGTCCGTGCCTTCTCCGCTCTCTTCGGCATCGCCATATTGCCATTGCTTTACCTCATGGGCAAGCGCATTGTAGGCGAGGCAGTAGGACTTACCGCAGCCTTCCTCGCCACGTTTTCTCCGCTGGGCTTGTATTACTCCCGTGAGACGCGCATGTACACTCTTGCCACATTTCTTACACTCCTCTCGAGCTACCTGCTCCTGCGCATCACCGATGGCCAGGCAAGGCCCAAGAAACGGATGCTCTTGTGGGGAGCGTATCTGCTCACGGCGCTCGCTGCCGCCTACACCCATTACTTTGCCTTGCTCAGTCTCATCGCGCACGCCATCTACTTTGCCCTATGGTGGCTGGCGACAGGACGTCCATCACGCTACTTCCGCGAAGCCATCGCTGTGCTTTTGCTTGGGTTCGCAGGCTACTTGCCCTGGGCATCCGTGCTTATGGACCGCTACCTGTACGACACCGGCTATTGGGCAGCCACCATGCCCTTCTTGCTCGCCCTGCGCCGTGTACTGACCAGCCTCACGGTAGGCGAGTCTGTCTGGGAGCCCACAGCCTGGCAGATCACTCTGGGATATATTGTCTTGTTGCTCCCCGCAGCGCTGCAGTTTTTGCGGTGGCAAAGGAAATCCCGTGCCATTCACCCCTTGTCCTTTCTCTGGCTATCCCTGCTGTTGCCCGCTGTATTGATTGCCCTGGTATACTCGCGCAAGCCGCGCATCAGCCCACGCCATTCCATGCTCCTCTCTCCCACTTTCCTCCTGCTCATCAGCACAACTCTTGTCCAACTTGCATCAAGCAAGTTTGTAGTAAGCGCTTCAGCGCTCAAAAAGCGCAGTAAACTGCGCACTACAAACATGAGACCACTTCTTAGCCTATTGCTTGCATTCATCGCCATCTGCTTCGTCCTGGCGTCCTCCAGCTACGCCGATTACAACCTCTTCTTCAATCCAGCCATGCGCCGGCCTGATTTCCGCGCTGCCGTGGGCTACATCCGCGAACACCACGCACCCGACGAAGCAATCTTGCTCATCTCCGGGCACATGTTCCCCGTTTTCGACTATTACTGCCCCGGCTGCGAACGCTATCCCATTCCCAACGACCCACTCTTGCGTGTGGACCACATGCTGACACTCCAAGTCATTGACCGGTTGCAAACTATTATGGCAGGAAAACGGGGAGCATGGCTGCTGCTCTGGCAGGATCACGTGGTTGACCCTCAGCATATCATTGCCAACCTCCTGCTCAACCAAGGCGCGGAATTGCCGGTGCCTGCTTTCCACGGTGTTGCCGTGCGCCACTTTCGGTTAGCGTCGGATGCAGAGTTCGTCTGGAGGTCCGATGTCTCCCTGCCAGCCAACTTTCACTGGCAAGGCGGTATTACCCTGCGCGAAGCACGCGTCAACGCGCTCCAATTTCGCCATGGCGATACTTTACAGCTAACCCTCTACTGGAGCACCGACAAACCCATTGCAGAATCGTACATCGTGTTCGCCCACGTCGCCCATGGCGAAACGCACACCCAGCATGATGGCATCCCTACCAACGGCACCCGCCCGACCAATACCTGGCGTCCCGGAGAAATCATCGAGGACCGCCACATGATTGAGATTCCCTCTTGGCTTCCTCCTGGCGAGTACGAACTGCAACTAGGTTTCTACCGCTTCACACCCGAAGGCTTACCTCGCCTGCCGGTAGTAGATGAAACAGGTAATGTACTCGGCTCCGAAGTCATCCTCAGCCCGGTGCGCGTGTTGGCGCAAGGGCAATGAGGACAAGAACTCATCGTGGGTGTAGTTCAGTTTGGGGGCAAAA
>JBMFPM010000323.1:1467-2959 GCA_049969135.1 Anaerolineae bacterium | reverse complement strand
GGTATGGTAAAGCCTTTGCGCGATTGCTTAAGCGAATACCCCCGTATCATGTTGGAAGCCATTGCAGAAGGATGGGGTATCCCATTGACTGACGAACGTACGCCCGAAGTCGCAGAACGCCTTACGAAGGAAATGACCGATCCCGAGGCGATACGAATCGTCCTGCAGCGGCTAAATGATAACGAGAGGGAAGCCTTAGCCTTTGTTATTACGATGGGCCAAGTAAAAGCCCATGTCATGGTGCGCAAGTACGGCGCAATCCGTCGCTTAGGGCCTGGCCGACTTGAGTGGGAGCAAGCCTGGCGACAACCTGCTTCCATTACAGAAAAACTTTGGTTTCTTGGTCTCATCTACCGCACATACGGCATGGATGAGCAGTACCATGGCGAAGTGTTTTTCATCCCACCGGAGATCCAAAATGCTCTGCCTCCCTTGCCTGTGCAATTGCCAACTTTCACAGTAGAGCCCGCCCCACAGCCAGCAATTGTGCGGGATGATAAGGACGCTCTAGCCCACGATGCTTTTGTCATCCTCAGTTACTTGCGTAACCACGACGTACATGCCAGAAAAGGACTGTTAACATCCCGTGAACTGAGCCAATTACAACCCAGACTGTCCTATCCAGCGGATCAACAGCGCTTGAACTTTCTGCACCATTTGTGCGAACAGGCGGAGCTAATCCACAAAGAGGGAGGGCTGTGGAAGCCAACCAACGCGGCAGCGTACTGGCTAAAAGAGGGAAGCCTGGCCAGATGCCGCGTGCTCTATCGTACTTGGCTAGAGGACAGGAATTGGAATGAGCTTTGGATCATGCCGGGAATACGCTGCGAAGACACCGGTTGGCGCAATGACCCCGTCCTGGCGCGTAAGGCGATTCTAAAACACTTGGAGAAATGCCCCGTCGACTCGTGGCTGACTATCGCTTCTTTCGTGGAATCCATTCATGAAATTGATCCCGATTTTATGCGCCCAGACGGCGATTATGACTCGTGGTACATTCGTGATGCTCAAACAGGCCAGTACTTGATGGGCTATGGCGCCTGGGATAAAGTCGAGGGAATGCTTATACGCTACCTGCTGGAGTGTCCGCTGCTTTGGCTGGGCGTGGTGGCAATGGGTTATGCGAAAGGGGAGCAACGACCTTCCTCCTTCATACTGACTGCACAAGGAGCAGCCATGTTGGGATTGCGCGAGGTCCAGGAAGAGCCCTTACAACCCATCGTCGTGCAACCCGATTTTCATGTGCTTGCTCCTCATTCTGCAAGCTGGTATGACCGTTTTCTGCTGGAGCGGTTCGCACAGTGGGTAGACGAAAAAGATGGAGTAGCCCGCTACGTGATCGGGGCAAACTCCGTACGCGCTTGCCTCGCGCGCGGAGCCACCTGGAAACAGATCCTCGCCTTCTTGCGGCGCGCGACCGAGAATAAAGTGCCCGCCTCATTACAGCGTGCGCTGCAAGCTTGGGCAAAAGCAGATGAGCGGTAAGACTACC
>JBMFPM010000323.1:0-1457 GCA_049969135.1 Anaerolineae bacterium | reverse complement strand
CGGCGTAGATAATGGCGCCGGTAAATCCCTGCACGCGATAGGTCTTGCCACGCCATATGATATCAAACTCGGGCGTCAGCGGCGATCCCAGGTTATTCTTGCGTGCGTACTTTGGGAATGCAGCATCCGGATTGTAAGCCAACCCACGCCGATTCCAGGCAGCATTGCGCAGTGTCTCCTCCAGAGGCAATGGAGAAACGGGCTCAGGGTCCGGCCCCATCGCTTTAACTGCAGCAACTACAGGAAGTTCACGATCCATACGATACCAAGCGCTTTCGCTCCAAGCAGGGTCAATATGCCCCATCCTTTCGTTGGCAATAAGCCAAGGGCACATAGCGAAGAAATAGTCCTCGGCATTATCTCGCAACCATTGAAACATGGCTACAGTCCGCTCAGCATGTCCTTCATAGTTGTAGCCAGGATAACGTGTATCCCATTGTTGCCAGCCTCCCTTGGGTACAAATACGCCGCCCTCAGTGGAGATAACTGGCACCTGCAAACCAAAGTGCTCTTGCAACAACTGCACTGGCACACGATGGCCAATTAAGGAGTTGTCGTCGTCCATGATAGTCTTCCCCGGCTGATCTTGTTGGCAGATGGGGTCATAAGGGTACTCAAAGTGCCAGACGCCATCGCTGTCCTTGTAGCAATGGTTCAATACGCCATCGTGGACAGCGATCCAGGCCCCGTTGCGGAATACATCCAGGGCATCCGCTCGCGCATACTGATCCAGCCAATTGAAGGCATTGATATACCAAGGGATACTGCCATGTTCGCTGTGGCGGCCACACTGGGCTAGGGCAGGAAATGCGGGATAGCCCCCCATTTCAATAATCGCTTTGGCATCTTCCAGCCAGTGCTGCATCACGACATCTGGCCTACCACCTGGTTGCCATTCTCCCACCTGCCATTCTTCTGGCAAATTGGGTTCGTTATTCGTCTCAAAATACCTCACGCCCAGTGCAATGAGTTCGGCAACAGTCCTCTTCTCTCGCTCTCCAAGATGTCCTGGGTTGGGTCGGCCACGGTAGATGCGCACAATAGGAATGATCCCTTTGGCCAGTAGCTTTTGGCAGACGTGCTTTGAGGACCCGCCACCATCATCGAGCAGTTTGACCCATTTCATGTTCATCGTCAGCAACTCGTTGATCCACCAGTCCAGCGAAGAACCTGAGGGGTGAAATACAGAGGCGGACCAGTGGATGCCTCGGCGGCTTTCATTCTCGGGACGCACAAAATCTTGCAGGTTCATGTCATTTCCTCCTTATTTTGCGGGTCAATATGGACATACTTACTGTGCTTGCCGAGGGTGTCAACGCTAGGCTATTGTAGCACAAACTGGTCAGGTTACAAATCGCCTATTGGCTATGAATTCGCTGACGGATTGCCGGCATCAGCCAAAGCAAAACAAGGACAGCTAGTATAGACCAGGTGAGCAGGCTACATGCCAACCCGAG
>JBMFPM010000322.1:0-2965 GCA_049969135.1 Anaerolineae bacterium | reverse complement strand
AGTGTTTCCGACTCTACTTGCCGTGCGGAGAGGATGGCAAGCGCATTTGCCAAGGTGGCATCTGCATTACGTTCTGCTTCCTTCGTGGTGGCGGCATTGGCGAATGCTAGATATACAGTCTGTGATTCACCAGCCTGTAGGGATAATACTATATCCCATGCAGCGCGATTGCCTTCGCCCGTATTAGCTAACTGCTTGTTCTGGATCATAGCACGGTTGAAATCGCCTTTCTTGCCCGTGATGTTGGATGAGATCTGCCAACTGGTGGGCGGCGTTGTGGTCTTGACGACAAAGTGGCCACCGTTATAGGCTATGTCATACCCATTACCTCCCAATGGCTGTACATCACCCTCTCCCCTCAGCCAGACCATCGGTAGGAGATGCAGTGTGCCGGCTTCCATTGCCTTCACAGTTGCCTGGACCAAGGTTGTTTGATTGTTACGCTTGGCGTACACGATTTCCACGACAAAGTTGGGTTTTTCATGTGGGTAGTGGTATTCATAACGGGCATAGCTGTGGGTGGGGGTATTCTCCCAGAAGATGCGTTGCTCTAGGATAGTCTCCCCGTATCTGCCCTCGGGATTGCTCAGCCCATAGAGCCTCTCTGTAACATAAGGCTGTCGCTCATCCCAGAAGCCAAAGGAGAAACACACTGTTTCCTGCAGGTCGGTCCAGCCAGCGATGCCATCCTCGCCATATTTGTACTGGGTATCCATAGCCATATCATAAGTGAAACTCCACCCATCGTCGGACACTGCTTCCCTGGGGTTGCCCCATTCCCTTTCGGCTATGTAGGGCCCCCACAATATGTTCAAGTCATTCATCGCAGGCAGTTGTTCCGACCAAGGCTCGAAATTCATGGCAATCAACGGCTTAGGCCCCGTCCATTTGCGCGTTGGGAGCGGTGTAGGGGATGGCGCGAGTGTGGGAGTGCCAGGGCCACAGGCTACTATGGATAGAAGCGACAAAACAATGAGCGCAAAGCGCACTAGATTTTTCGTTGGCATGGTCATCTCCTTACCATGGATATACGCGCTCAAGGCAGGCTGCTTTGGCAAGGCATCTGTGGCTTCTCACTAAGGCCATGAGCTTTCGTTCAGCATTATACTGCAAATTTCCACAATGAGGACGCAGGGGCGAGTATGAGGGTTAGTTTGACTTTCTGCTCATCCTATAGTAAAATGCCAATGCAACTGAATATATGGATTGCCGTGGGGAGCTCGGTGAGCCGGGCTGAGAGGATGGCCGTAAGCCATCGACCCCTTGAACCTGACCTAGGTAATGCTAGCGTAGGGAGGTAATGTTGGTGTTGGAATGCCGCTGGCCTTGTCTGGGTCAGCGGCATCGTTTTATGGAGGTCATGACGATGAGCACACCAGCAACATCCAGGCCGCCATCGGAGCGCGCTTTTGATGGCGTAGCTACACTGTACGATTCGTGGTTCGAGGTCCCCTTGGGTCGAACGGTGGATGAATTGGAAAAAGATCTCTTATACCGCTTTGCTCTGCTGCGCAGTGGCGAACGGGCGCTAGACGTGGGCACTGGCACGGGCCATTTTGCCTTTGATCTGGTCAGCCGTGGGTTGGTTGTGGTGGGTGTGGACCTTTCGACGCCCATGCTAACGGTGGCAAAAAGCAAGGGTTCCGCTGTCCATCTGATCCGTGGTGATGCAGCAGCATTGCCGTTGGTAGCAGAGTCATTCGATCTGGTGCTTTCCGTCACGGCGCTGGAGTTTGTTGCCAAGCCGGAGCAAGCCGTCCAGGAAATGTGGCGGGCGGTGCGGCCTGGTGGGCGGCTGGTTATAGGAGTGCTCAATGCGCTCAGCCCATGGGCGTGGGTGAGGCAACGCGAAAGCAGGAAACAGGAGACCCCATTCACCCATGCGCACTTCTTCTACCCTTGGGAGTTTGTCCGGCTTCTGCGCCGGCTGGGCTCAGTAACTTGGAGCAGTTCTGTTTTCATCGGTCCCCATGGAGAGGGATTGCGCTGGGCTTGGGGATTAGAACGGATCGGACGAATCGTGTTCCGACCCTTTGGAGCATTGTTAGTGGGGAGGGTAACGAAATGGTCATCAGCGCACAGGTGAGCGTCTATCCACTAGGGCAACAGGACCTTGCGCCTGCCATCGAGGCAGTATGGCAGGTTTTTCAGAAGCATGGCTTGCCATACGAACCCGGAATAATGAGCACACTGGCACAGGGGGACGAAGAGGCAGTGTTTGCTGCATTGCGCGATGCTTTCCACGCCGCAAGCCAATATGGGGCTACTGTGATGGTCGCTACGGTATCCAACGCTTGTCCGCGCTTGCCACCCAAGGGAGAGAACATACATGCCTAAAGAGTTGAAAAGGCTACTTGCCCAAGCGATACAGGAGTACCTGCCACCAGCCCTTCTCATCGTCCTGTTCCTGGCAGTGTGGCAATGCGCGACCTGGCTGTGGCGCATCGAGGCATATTTGCTCCCGTCGCCTTGGCGTATCGTCCAGGCAGGGGTGCAAGCCCGTGGCTTGCTCAGCGACCACGTTCAGCAGACATTGCGGGAAACACTGCTTGGCTTTGCTGCTGCGCTTGTTAGTGGATTGCTCCTGGCGCTAGCCATTGATCTATCCTCCTTCCTGCGCCGCGCGTTGTATCCGCTGTTAGTGGTGACGCAGACGGTGCCCATCATGGCTATCGCGCCGTTATTGGTCATTTGGCTGGGCTATACCATCTGGCCTAAGGTCATCGTCGTGGCTTTGGTCTGCTTCTTCCCCATCGTCGTGACTACTGCGGATGGCTTGCGCTCTGCCGACCCAGAATTGCTGGCATTGCTGCAAGCCATGGGAGCCTCGCGCAAGCAAGTATTTCTCAAAATACGTGTACCTGGTGCCCTACCCTCGGTCTTCTCAGGCATCAAGATTGCCATTACCTACAGCGTCATTGGCGCTATCATCGGCGAATGGGTTGGGGCAAGCAAGGGGCTGGGG
>JBMFPM010000321.1:0-2992 GCA_049969135.1 Anaerolineae bacterium | reverse complement strand
TGCACTCCTTCAGGCAAACAGGAGAGGTCTGCGTCCTGGCCCAAAGCGGCGATGACTGAATCTACCTCTATTGTATATTCAGAGCCGGGTATGGGTTCCGGACGACGACGTCCGCTTTCATCTGGTGCACCCAGCCGCATGCGCACGCAGCGCAAGCCCGTAACCCTCCCGTCTGTGCGCAGCACCTCCACTGGTGCAGTGAGGTACTCGATCCTGATCCCTTCTTGTTCTGCTTCATCCACTTCCTCTGCGATAGCTGGCATCTCCTGGCGTGAACGCCGGTATAGAATAGACACCTGGGCGGCACCGAGGCGCAGCGCCGAACGTGCAGCATCCATAGCGGTATTGCCTCCACCAATGACCGTCACCCTCGGCCCAATGCCCACCTTTTCGCCCTGGTTGACCCGGCGTAGGAAATCCAGACCTGCTAGCACGCCTAGTGCATCCTCGCCGCTGATGCCTAGCCTGTGGCTGCGATGCTGACCAATAGCCAGGAACACCGCCTGATAAGGCTTCAGATGCTGCCAGCTTAGGTTGTCGCCCAGACGCATGCCAGTCTGGATCTCGACGCCCAGTGCCTCTATGGCAGCAATTTCACGGTCGAGCACCTCACGGGGCAGGCGATAAGGGGGAATGCCTGCCCGCATCATGCCTCCTGGTGCCGTCAATGCCTCAAAAACCGTGACCTGATAGCCACGACGTGCCAACTGGTAGGCACAAGACAAGCCAGCCGGGCCTGAGCCAATAACGGCCACCCTTGCCGCCGAAGGCGCTACCGGCTTCAGGATGGGCAGTTTGCGCTCCAAGGGGAGATCGGATAGAAAGCGCTCCAGCGCATGGATAGCAATCGCTCCACCTAACTGGCTGCGGTTGCACTCGAGTTCGCAGGGATGGGGACACACGCGACCACACACCCCCGGGAACGGATTTTCTTCCAAAATCCTCCGCAGTGCTCCTTCGTAATCCCCCTTGTTCACCATGCCTACATATTGGACAATATCCTCTCCTGCTGGACAGGCGTGGTTGCACGGGGGCGTCTTGTTGCGGTATACGGGGCGGAGGTAGCGCCACGAGCCTGTCTTATTGTATAAAGTGGTGGCCAAGGACATAGCCACCTCAGGCATATCCGCCTCGCTTTCGAAAACGATGACCGTTGCCTCGTCCGATCGTTTGCGGGTTGATGGGTCTTTCATTGCACACGCTCCCTATTCATTACTACCATCTCATACGCTTCTTTGGTGGCAGCCACATTGTCCTCCGGTTTGATTGGCACTGCCTCGCGCACTGCCTCGGTCACTGCTTCTAAGCTAACAATGCCTGTGATGCGCGCAAAGGCCCCCAAAATTGCCGTATTGACAATGGGGGCTGTGCGAGGTCCCAGCCGATATTTGATGGCAATGCGGTTGGCATCTACTGTGGCGACACGGAACTTGGAGGGCAAGCCAAAGGATTCCGGGGGCTGTTCGCTGTTGATCAAAACCCAACCGCCTTCCTTAAGCCCCGCTGTAACATCCACTACCTGCATTAGGCTGGGATCGAGCACCATAACGTGATCAGGGGTGTAGATCTGACAGCGCAAGCGCACCGGCTTGTCGTCAATCCGCGTGAACGCTGCCACTGGCGCCCCACGCCGCTCCACACCAAAAGAGGGAAAGGATTGCACATAACGCCCTTCTCGGAAGGCAGCATCTGCCAGCACCTTTGAAGCAATCACCGCTCCCTGACCACCCCGTCCATGGATCCGAACTTCGATCATATCCGCCTCCTGATAAGAGAATGAGTTTCACCACCGAGAGCACAGAGCACACAGAGATGGAATGGAACTTCTTTTGGAAACAGCCTTTCTAGACAACGACACGTTTTGCTTACCCGTGAGAATCCCAAAAGCCAATTGGAGTATTCACCATGCGACGAATGCCATTCCGCAATACTTTTACGTTGAAATTGATCAGCAAGCCAACTTTGTATCCAGACAGCTTTAGGTAAGAAAGAAGTTGCGCTTCGTGTATAGGGGCAAGGTGGTCAATAGCTTTAATCTCTACAACAACCGCTTCTTCAACCAAGAGATCAATACGATAAGCACAATCCAGCTTTACCCCACGGTAGAGCACAGGCAAAGCTTTTTGCGCCTCAAATTTAAAGCCCTGTTGAACCAACTCAAAAGCGAGACATGCTTCGTAAGCGCTTTCGAGAAGCCCAGGACCTAAAGCCTTGTGTACGGCAATGGCAGACTTGATAATGCTCTCAGTAATATGATTAAGCGTCTCTGCTTCACTCAACAAACCCGCTCCTCGTCACAATCTCCCTCCACCCTGTGCTCTCTGTGTTCTCTGTGGTAAATTTTACGAGGCTAGGATAACGCCCAAGCCTATGGAGACCAATTTGGTTTCATGCGGGTCAGAACGTGAGGCAACGATGAGCGGGGATTTGCCGCCCACTACCACGCCAGCCATTTTCCCCTTGGCGAAATAGGTCATTGCCTTAGCCAACATATTCCCTGCTTCTACGTCGGGAGCTACCAAGATGTCTGCGTACCCCGCGACGGGGCTCTTGATGCCCTTGATAGCTACCGATTCTGGCGAGATGGCATTGTCCAAAGCAAGGGGGCCATCTACGAGCCCACCCTGGATCTGCCCCCTGTCAGCCATCTTGGCCAAGTTGGCGGCATCCATGGTGGTGGGAATTTTGGGGTTGACCATCTCTGTGGCTGCCAGGATCGCCACCTTCGGCTCTGTAACTCCCAACCGTTGCGCCACCATAATGGCATTCTGCACGATCTCGACTTTCTGCTCCATAGTTGGCGCTACCACAACACCTGAATCGGTTACAAACAACAACCGATCAAAGCCTGGCAGCTCAAACACAGCGACGTGGGTGAAGAGGCGTCCAACACGCAAACCCATCTCACGATCAAGAGCAGCGCGCAAAAAGTCTGCCGTCTCTACCTTGCCCTTCATCGCTAGGTCAGCATGGCCCATGCGCAGCAATTCCA
>JBMFPM010000320.1:0-2999 GCA_049969135.1 Anaerolineae bacterium | reverse complement strand
CTGCTTGCCTTTCATAGGAATGGTCACAGCCCCCATATCATCGAGATACAGTGAGGCCAATTCCTCTTCTGCCAGGTTGACCAGCTTAGCGGCTTTGGCTGGTAGACTGGTCTGAAGCCGAGCTATGGTCGGTTCGTCAGCGGTGTTGTAAAAGCGCACGACGAGGCCGTCTCCCGCTTCGGCGGTTTTCACCGCGCTCAGCACTAGCCCTTTGCCTTCTAAGGTGAGCAGGCTCTGCTCCGGGGGCAATGTGCCGGCATGGCTGTCCGTGCTCACTGCCCGTAACGGGGCATTGAAAGCATGCGCTTGGGTAAATACATTTAGCCATGTGCCAGAATGGGGCACAACCGCGTATTCGAAAACATACTCACCGAGGCATTGCGCCTCTGGTGTCTCCAGACCAGGCCCAGCATGTCCTTTGCGGCAGGGAAAGTCGTCGCGGGATAACCAGCCCACACACCGCAGCAACGTCAAGGCGACGGTCACTTCCCCATCTTTTTCCTGCAATGCCTCATATTCGGGCAAGCCGCGGTTAATGACCATCAGGCCGATTTTGCCGTCATGAATGTCCACAAAGGTTTTTTGTGGGTGCGTAGGAACTGGTTGCTCGATCCAATCCTCGGTGTTGGTGGGCACGCCCAGTGGGCGCTTCACAACATCAAAGGTGCTCTCAGCCTCAGAAAAGCCTGTGTGAACGGGCGTTGGAAAATGCACACGCAAACGGTGGTCGCGAGCGCAGTTACGCACTCGCGTCGAGAAGTCCAAACGTGGCACGCCTGGGCATAAGCTGATCTGGGTTATGATGGGCACTTCAACCATCTCTTCACTGCGCCCGCTGCGATCTTCGGTTAGCGCTGCGGGCAGCAGATAGTGCTGCTGCACTTGGATCGTCCAGCGGGCAGGACCTCTTTCAAGCCAGGAGATTTCAGGCGGTTTACAGGGCGAGGAAATCAAGCGGTCTTTCTCCGGCGGGCAGTAGTTGTACTCGTCGCCGCGATCTCCACCGTCCACGAAGCGATGCAGCCCAGGAAAGATTGCGCCAGTGGATTTGTCCAGGAGGGTGATTGTGCCATCTTCTGGGTGGACATCTACGGCCAGGAATTCGTTCTCCATGTGTAGATTAGTACTAGCGACGGACGCCGCTATAGGCGGAGGAGCAGTTACGATGGATGACTTTGGCACTAGGAAATATGTCTTGTACCCACAACCTGGGATGCCTTGTGCCATAAATTGGAACTGGACTCTGCTGGCTTGGTGCGCGCGCACAAGAAAGCTTTGTACTTTGCCCTCCGCCAAAATTGCCTCGATCTGGCTTTTGGCCCGCGCAACAAGCGCAGGGTCCGTGTGGCCATGTTCCATCAGAGTGACGTCAATCTTAGCCGTTTCCCCTTGGTTGCTGATATGGATTTCTTCTACCGATAACCCTAGCGTAGCTACCATCTCCACCATTGAGGTCAGCCCTAGCACCTCGTCACGGTCCAGTTGCAGAGTGGCAAACTCCGCATCTCGGCGCATGAGCACTTGGTGCGGTGTTGGCTGCCCTTGGGCATCCACTACAACGAAATCCTCCAGACTGCCGGGGACCTGCACTGTTGCCTGCACAAGGTCAGTACGGGCGGTAGCCAGTGGATTGAAGACAATCAGAGGGATGTGCGGCTGAGGCAGGCGCGATGCCTGGGTCAAGGTATCCACCTGGTCAGCGATAGCCATCAGGCTCTGCTGGGCTACCTCTTCAGCGATCTGTTCCGCCCAATCAAAGCGTGTGACCATCTCACGGTGCGTCTGGTCTATACCGCAGCCGCAGATGGAATCATGGGGCTGATTTTCCAGCAGGTATTTCCAAGCTTGCCAGATGATAGCACTAGACGGAGCGGTGAATGGCTTGTCTCTGCATGTTAAAGCGGCAGCCAGTGCAGCGAATGGCTCTGCCCATTTTTCCAGCAAGTTCTGGATATGGTGGTTACGCTGCTTGATCCACATGCGAGTGGACATCACTCCGGGGAGCAGATGGTGGCGCTTGGACGAACGCAGTTCACCACGCACCACTGGCAGCTTCTCGGAGCCAGATCTCCATGAGGTGGGATCGAACTGGAGGCTTTGCTTGACCCCATCTAGGTACATGGGCAAAGTTCCATGCACAAGCTCTATGTCAGGCAGCAACTCCCGTGCGGCAGCCAAGGCTTGTGGAAGCTCAGGCACTGGTTCCATGTGGTCTACGCCGTTCATAAGTAGCACATAGTCCGTTGTCGTGTAGGGAGCTAGGCTGTCATGCAAGCGGGTGATTTCCCTGGCCAGAGCCTGTGCATCGTGCACAGGGAGTCGCGCAGCGTTGTCGTAACTATCCCGCAGGTGACAGAGTAAGACGGTGCTACCATCAGGCGCTTCCCAGAGCAATTCGACGGGTTCGTCGCCCAAGCCTCGCGCTAAGACAGCACAGTCCATACCAAAGCCGCGCAGAATCTGGGGCAGTTGTGAGATGTGTCCGAAGGGATCTGGCGTGTAACCGACCATCATTTTAGGGCCAAAGCGCCGCGCTACCTGGTCTCCCAGGAGCAGATTGCGCACGAGCGCTTCCCCGCTGACTAGGAATTCATCTGGCAGGATATG
Source organism: Anaerolineae bacterium (assembly GCA_049969135.1). GTDB lineage: Bacteria > Chloroflexota > Anaerolineae > UBA2200 > UBA2200 > JACIWX01. Next base: position 392 of record JBMFPM010000320.1, on the reverse strand, counting down.
CCAAGGGCCAATAAGCAGCCGCCCCTCCTGGATATGCCTGCGCAGATCATTTTCTCGCTCCGGACGGATCTGGAGATAGTCCTCTAGGACGATGGTTTGCCCATCCAGTGTGAAATAGCGGTATTGGGGGTCATAGTCCAGGATGTGCAGCAGCTTGTCCATCAAGCGCACCAAGCGCAGGCGAAAGCGTTGAAACGGCTCATACCACTCACGGTCCCAGTGCGTGTGTGAGACAATAATGCAGGTCTTGGGCATGGCATCTCCTCAGCGATGAGAATGGATTGGCAAGCCTATTCTACCTCTTGACTACTACCTGTGCCAAATGCTTGTAACAAGAGGGTGTAGTTCAGTTTGGGGGCAAAATAAGGATAATAGTGGGTGGCTGTTCAACC
>JBMFPM010000319.1:0-3007 GCA_049969135.1 Anaerolineae bacterium | reverse complement strand
CAGTTCATCAACGGTAAACGTGCCCCGTTCATCCCCTTTGCGCAACAGGACCGGATCTGTAGAGAGGACTTGCAGATCTTCTCCGGTCTCATCCAGCAAGTATTTATACACCCGCTCTGTTCCTACATCCAGCACATATACATCTATCCCGTGTATAATCAGCGTGCTCAATACACATTGGGCGCTTTCCGTATCTGGGAATTCTTTCAGTAAGCGTAGGGAGATACGTTCCACATAATTGATGCGATCTAGCCATGCCAACATAGCCTTGCGCTGTTCCAGTAAATCTGTATCTCCCGGTTTGAGTTCCAATGCCTCATCGAGCAAGGCCAATGCTTCGCCTAGCTTGGTGCGCTGTTCTGCTGCAGCAGGGCTTGCTTGAGCGCTGAGTTTTGCATCTTCCACGCGCTGTAGAAGCTGTCTAAAGTACGCTTGGCGAGCCTGCTCGTGTTGAAAACGCGTGAAAGCAAGGAGCAGGATAATGGCTAGGGGTATCAAGAGAGCAATCCACAGCCATTTCGTATCAGCCCGCGCCGGAGCCTTTTCCTTGCCCTTACGCGCATATTGGCGCTTGGCGCGTTGTGCAGCTTCCGGTTCGGGCAATACGCGGGCCAGCAGTATAGCCAATTTGTGCCCAAAACTGGCCAAGGTTTGCCATAGCGAGCGGAGAGACTCTTTCAGGTGTATCACCCGAGGAAGGCTTTTTGCCGCTTCTACCTCTTCCGCTTCTTCAATGCTTTCTTGCTCCTCTTCCGCTGGGATAAAGATTTCACGGACAGCAGAAGAGATTTTACCCCATACGCTTGGCCGTTGGGCAGCACCTACACGCTCAGTAGTTACTTCGGTGGGCGTTGGGCCGACGCCCAGAATCTCGATGATCAATGCTGATACCTCTCTTCCTCTGGCCAGAGCTTCCAAGCTTTCGCGCACGCCATGGGCATCTCGATAGGCCGCGACTTTGGTTATCTCCTCTTTACTTGCTAATTTAGCTAACGGAGTAGAAGCCAAAATGAGCATGTCCCCCTCTTGTATGCGGAGGTGAAAGAGGTCTGGCTCTACATCGCGGCGCAGGCCCAGTGGCGGATGTCTGCTGATATCTACATCTTGTAACCTTTCGCTGGTTAGCCATGTAGACTCCTTGGGCAGAATCTGGGACACCCCCTTGCCGATGTGGTAGAGCAGGGCAGGACCTAATTGCCCGATGTAGGCATCGCGATCCTTCAGTACCATACAAGTGACACCGGCAACGCCACGCTGCTCCCTCGGAGCGTTCAGGTTCTCCTCAAAAAGATAGGCATTAGCCGCCTTGATTACTGTGCGGAGGCCAGCAGTAATGCTCCCAGATGTGCGGAAGTATTCCTGGGCAATTTCGATAATCCGTTGCTGAACTTGGGCATGATCTGGAAAACTCCCAATGGTTTCTACCAGTACATAGAGATTGCCCCGCCCTTTTCTGTGGGGGATGATGGCAGAGCGCTCGCTAACGCTCAGGTTAGGGGCTTGTTCTTGCCAGACACCGTTCACGATGCTGAATGACTCTACGGATGTACGCAGTCTTCCACTCATAATCTATCCCCTTTCACTCTGGGAGTGAGCGTAGTAAGCAGCGAATAACAAGGACACACTCCGTGTTTCATCCTATCCATCGCTCATAATCCGTCGTGCATATTCCAGCAGCTTTTCCATACGTTGTTTCTCTACTTGGCGTGCTTGTAGATATAGTCGCAGTACTTCGAGCGGTGTCATTTGCTCTACGCTTTGATTGGAGCCCAGTCGTAAGCGCGGTTCACGCCGGACATCCCTGACAATAGCAGCGACCTTAAACGCTTGATCCAACAGCCTATGGATCTCATTGTTATCCAGGAGGTGGTTCTTTTCCACCGTAGTATGGATGATTAAGCGGACGATCGCCTCCTGTAGTTTGTGTCCAGCAATTGCTTCGCACACCTGAGCCATCGGGTCTGCACCATCAGCCTGCACTTCGACTGTAACAAAGGGGCGGGTGCTGGCAAGTTCCACAAATTGGTAACGCGCATTGCCCCGCTCGATTTCAGCTACCACGAAGCCCTTGGCTTCCCTTTCTTCCCCAAAATCTACGCGATCGAGGCTGCCGCTGTAGACGACAGGAGGATTGCTGGCGAGTTCCTGATGCCGGTGGATGTGGCCTAGTGCTACGTAGTCAAACGCTTGATGGGTGAGCAGGTTTCGAGGCAGGATGATATCTTGACCCAGCATCACGCTGCGTTCTGAACCATACACAGCTCCCTGCACTGAGCCATGAGCTGCCAAAATGGTTGGTACAAGGGGATCCAGACTCCTTATTGCTTCCTGCAAGAGTTTTTCAACGGCGGCGATAGCCAGTTCGTCAATCTCCGTGATGGTGCGGTTTTTGTACTCCTCGCGGCTGAGCAAGTGGTTACGCACGATCCATGGCAGGGCTACAATTTGCAATGGCCCTGACCGAGTCTGGATACGGTGGACAGCGAGTTTGCGGCCCACATAGACGTTGGGCACTTCCAAGGTGGCGAAAATATCCAACGTATTGGCACGCCCGACAAGGTTAGGGAGGTCATGATTACCTATGAGCAGGAACACCGGGATATCGGCCGCTGCCAGTTGGCGTATGCGCTTGGCAAATTCACGCTGGTGGGTTGGGTTCGGATCACGGTTCTTGTAGGCATCACCGGCGAACAGGACCAAGTCAACCCGTTCTTTCAAGGCATATTCCACTAGCTCATCTAAAGAGCGCAAGAAATCCAAGAGACGCGTATGCAATCCAGTGGCAGCATCGAGCTTGCCGTAATTCTCCACCCCTAAATGTAAATCAGCAAAGTGCAAGACTTTTATCATTATTCATTCCCATTCAATGGTCGAGGGCGGTTTGCTGGTGATGTCATATACTACTCGATTGACGCCGGGCACCTCATTGACGATGCGGCTAGAGATTCGCGCCAGTAAATCGGCGGGCAGACGAGCCCAGTCAGCGGTCATACCATCTTCGCTCACT
>JBMFPM010000318.1:0-3019 GCA_049969135.1 Anaerolineae bacterium | reverse complement strand
CACGAAGAAAATCCATCGTGCAGAGAACATCTCCAAGGCAGCATTGCGCTGATCCGCATAGTTGACGAAAGGGCGTTGCCGCACTTCCGCCCCCGCCTGGCATGCCAGTTCAACCGTGCGATCGGTGCTCAGGGAATCCAATACATACAACCGGTCCGCCCAGCAGACGCTCTGCAGGCAGTCGCTGATGTTACCCTCTTCATTTTTCGTCAGCACAACCACCGCCAACTCAGGTTCAGCCTGCCCCGACTTGGGTAAGCTTTCCCCAGCACCGGAAGGTAGCGGGTTACCTGGCAGCGCCATACGTTATCTCCTGCACACGCTGATAAGCGGCTATGCGACGATCCAGCTCCTCTTGAGAGATTATCCCCGCTGCAGCCTGACGCCGCGCTCTACGTTTTTCGTTCCATAACCCAAGGCGCACAATATGCCGCAATGCCCAGTGATCGAACCGTCCATAGTGTTTGGCGTACAAACGGAATCGGCTGCGCCATAATGCAACAAACATCTCATCACGGAATTGCCGTGTGCTCTGTCCAGCATAGTGCACTACCTCCGCCGCAGGCACGCAGTACACTTCCCATCCTGCGCGCTTCAGACGCATCGCCCAGTCAATCTCTTCGCAGTACATGAAGAAGCCTTCATCCATCCCGCCCACTTCCTCAATCGCCTGCCGACGGACCATCATGCATGCCCCTAGAGGATGGTCTATCGCAAAGGGACGTCCCGCAGCATACAGGGAACGTGGGTAGCGCCCATTCACCGGCGATTCCAGCAGCCGGTAATGCAAGGGGAAGAAATCGAAGAAGGCTTGCGCCAACGAGGGGAAACGAAATGCCGCGTGTTGGAAACGCCCATCGGGGTAGACCAGGCGCGGGCCCGCCATGCCAGCAGATGGCGTCTCATCCATGAAACGAACCAGGATATCCAGAGCATCGCGGCGCACCACCGTATCCGGATTCAACAAGAACACGAAGCGCCCTTGGGCCAAAGCCATGCCTTGGTTATTAGCAGCCGCAAAACCCACGTTCTCGCGATTCGCCAAGAGGAAAACCTGCGGAAAACGCTCACGCACCATTTCTGGACTGCCATCAGAGGAAGCATTGTCCACTACCAATACTTCGCACTGCCAAGGCCTCCTATCCGATGCCGTGTATACAGAAGCCAGGCATTCAGCGAGCAAACCCTTGACGTTCCAACTGACAATGATGACAGAGAGGTCCATCAGAATCCGATGGTAATAGGCACAGGTTCTACGCGGTCCTCAACGATCCATACCTGCTCGTGGATCAGCCCCAGCCAATAGTAAGGTGCCACCTTCACCGGTTTGTCAATGATCTGGATATGGCCTACCACGGTCGCAGTCTGTCCTGGCATAAGGTATTTCTGTCCATCAATCACGGTCAACTCGTCATCGCGACCCAACTGCCAGCGGAATGGGTAGATGCGCCCAGAACTATTGCCTTCATAATCCAAACCAATGCGGAAGATGCCCGGTTCTTCATAAAAGCCTTTGCTGTTGAAATTCTCACTCGTGGTATAGAGCGTGCCGGGTTCTGGCCCTTTTGTGCGCACCCCCACCTTCCCTATGTTGCGCACTGTACAGGTAAATGTAAGCGTGCCACCCAGCGGCACGACACTGGATGACCACTGCGCTGCACGGTTTACAATCTCCACTTGCGGCACGCCTCCGTTGACAATGGTCAATTGCCCACGTGCCACATCGCGGTTACCTACTGCATCCTCTGCTTCTACCACCACGGTATAGGTGCCATCCGGCGGTGGTGTAGCCCCCAAATCCACCCCACCTTCATAATCATGCTCGTGGTTGCCTGCTTGCCCCATCGGCCGTATCTTATCCTCAGGAATGGGATACTTGTCCCCTTTCTCGCTGAGCAGGTAGACCTGCACCTTGGTTGCTTCTTTAGTCAGATAATAGGCGATGGTCACCCGGTCATTGATACCATCGCGGTTGGGCGTAAAAGTAGTGGGATAAATATTCAGGTTGCGGATTTCAATGGGATTCGCTTCCCCACCCTCGATGGTCAGTGGCGCTTGTACGGTAACTCGCTCCCCATCGTCTGCCACAGCTTCCAGCACACACTGATAGTGTGCATCAGGCAACAAACGGTTTTCGATCACCCCGCTGAACAACGCTTCATACGAACCTTTGGGTCGCGGCACATCCGTGCGAAAATCGTGTTTTCCCCCCTGCTCATCCAGAAAATATATCGATACATAGGCATAGCGTGACAGGGAGTAGGTGATGCGCGCGACATCAGCCACCCCATCTGCATTGGGCGAGATGACCTCCGGCTGAATGCGCACATCGTAGACCAGCGGTTTGTTGCTGCACCCAACCAAAAGCAGCAGCACCACGCCCAAAATCATTAAGGTCTCCACAACGGCTTGGACTCGCAATCCGCCTCCTTCTTCACCCGCAATTTCCACGCAAGTTTACCCCATGCTCCCCAATTAGTCAACTATTCTCCTCTATACCCTTGTCATTTTGATCCTACCACACGCCAGTCTATACTACACGTACAAATGCAAAAGGAGCAACACTATGCCTTATCCATCGCCTTTTCCTCAGGATCAAAGCAGTAACGCAGGAAATCAAGACATGCGCCAGCTCTTCCTCCTGCGCCCTGATGTCATTTTCCTCAACCATGGCTCCTTCGGCGCCTGTCCACGCCCCGTCTTCCAAGCCTACCAGAACTGGCAACTAGAGCTAGAACGCCAGCCAGTGGAATTCCTTGGCCGGCGCTTCACTGATTTGATGCGCTCTGCACGTGCCGCGCTAGCCTCATATGTCGGCGCTGATACAGATGACCTGGTCTACATCCCCAATGCGACTACCGCACTGAACATCGTTGCCCGCTCGTTGCCCTTGAAGCCTGGCGATGAAGTGCTCAGCACCGACCACGAATATGGGGCTATGGATCGCACGTGGCGCTTTGTCTGTCAGCGGCGTGGTGCACGGTATATCAACCAGACCTTGCCTTTGCCGTTAGAGTCA
>JBMFPM010000317.1:0-3057 GCA_049969135.1 Anaerolineae bacterium | reverse complement strand
TCACCTGCGCCGCGAAGCGCAGCGGAGCGGCGTCAGGTGGAAGCGCGTGTTAGGCCGCCCACACATTCTTACCCAGGCACTACTTCAGGTTCTGGGCGTGCAGTCAGTGGTTCATAGTGCAACACCATGATCTGGTCTGGACGCAAACCCAGCGACTCGTAGGTGCGCCCATTACGGTCGCTGAATTCGACTTCGAAAGCAGCCCCGCCCGCAAGGATTTCAACTACCGTGCCAACTTGCCCGCACCAGAGGTTATATTCAGGCAGGTCAACTGTGAGTGCGACCACGTCTAGCAATTTGATCGGCTTCCCCATTTTTGTTATCCCCCACTTTCACAATGGATAGCAAGAATTCAACCTTGGCGTGTCCGAACCGTGTTCGATGATCCACCCGCTCCGAATCATAGCTCGCTTACCACGCCATTCAAGTGTAAAGTCAACAATGTAGCGCTGCCCATACGCATCACGCCGCTCTAACTTCGCTTCATGTGTTTTGACCGCTTGTAACAATGTGTCGCGCAAATCTTCGGCGTCATCCCTTGTCATGCCTAATGCCGCCGCGAACAAACGCGCTTTGTGTTTGCCCTCATGGTGTGCTGGGCTAAGGCAGTAGTCGCGCAATTTGCGAATGTCCACGACGGCGCGCTCTGCGTTCGGTATAGTCATAGGTTATGTTGACTCTCGGTTGTATTTGCGTTCATCTACGCTGAGGGCGCTCTCTGTGCATATGGGCAGCCCAACGGCCAGCGTGAGCCGCCCCCACCCGCCCCCGCTGGCGAGACCCACCTGAATCATTGGCGCCTTTGCGGGCAAGGCGCGGTAGTTTAGAGCGCAAGGGTGGGCGTCGGCTCCACACAATGTTATGCGGCCTTTCGCCTGTATTTGACGGCTTCACTATTGGGGATTGCCATCTACCTGAAGTCGGTATGAAGCAACATCGGCATAGTCACGGCCAGAAAGGGTCATCTTGAAAGAGCTTGTCTGGCCGGGATCCAAGTGGGTACTGTTGACATAGGTGAAACCACACCCGACGACGACACCAGAAGCATTGTAAGCAGTACCCACAGGGCTGACATACTCAACACGAGTGCCGTGGTCGTTGCGAACTTGCCCGATAATCTCATACCAACCAAAAGTGGGGTTGTATGAGCCACTATGGTTTAACACGGTTAGGTTGGGCAATGGTTCGCCATCTGTCCAGTAGGTGGGAGCCTCAAACTGGTAATATGACCAACCGGCTGGCTCTTGCAGTAAGATGTGGAAGCAAGTCTTATAACCGGCAGGGAGATTATCCAGATAGATATAGGTGAAGTCAGTGTCAAGAAGTTGGCCGCTGCTATTGAAGATGTTAGCGGTGATTTTTACGAAGCGCAAGTGGTTAGCAGTGTTGTTTTGCACCTCGCCAACGATGTGTAGGTAATCAATACTATCCACATAGGAGGAATGGTTAGGGAGGATGTAGACTCCTGGTGGGATAGTGGTCGGCGTCGGTGTGGGTGTATTAGTTGGAGTCGCCGTCGGTGTGGGCGTATTAGTTGGTGTCGGCGTTGGCGTGGGCGTATTAGTTGGTATCGCCGTCGGTGTGGGCGTATTAGCTGGTGTCGCCGTCGGTGTTGTAGTTAATGTTGGCGTGGGTGTAGGTGGTTCCTGTCTGCTGATATAGGGAAGGTATACCCACGCTGTTGGGGTCAAGGTTGTATTTGCCGCAATGGCTCCATAGGTAAGACTGCTTGAGACTGCTATGAGGATACAGGCCGTCACAAAAACGATCCCAGTGACGACAGCAATCACCTGTCTGTTTGTTTGTGTCATTACTTTCCTCCTGGCGTGTCGCTTGCTAGGCCGGTTTGGCCGCATAACGGCATCCGCTTCAGCCGCAGCCGCTTCGCGGCTCGCTTTGCTCGCCGCTCGCGGCTGTCGGCTGGAAGCGGGGGTTAGCCAGCCCTTTAGATCCCAAAATAACTTTTGACGTCGTTGATGTAGTCGGGATGCAACTCGTAAACGCGCCCTCTCTCGGAAGCAAGAATCAATGGCTCTTTACCCAAGCTATCGGCTCGCATAGTAATACCTGCTCGTGCGCCCGCCAACTGCATACCCCCTATTTGTGAGTTCCCTGTCTCGCTCTGTAGTTCCTCAATCAGTTTGCGGCGGGGGATTTTGCCACCCTGCCTTGCCAGGACCTTAAACAGAGCGCGTTGGTTCGGCGTCGAATCCGCAAGAAACTGATGAATCTCCTCTCTAGCCCATGCCCCTTTTCCTACTACCGTTGGTGTCTCTTCCTCTTCTTCCTCTGCCGGCAAAGAGCGACGCAAAGCCGCAATCTCAATTATCACCCTGACCAAGTGTCCAACATCAATCGTGTCAAGGGGCAAAAGGATACTTTGTACTTTCTGATCCACGTCCTTGAGTTCCAACGAGTCCAAATCCACCTTGAGCTTGAGCAGGCTTAACAGGTCAGCGCAAGAGATAAGACGTATCCGGTCACGCCAAGCGCTACCACGAATCTGGTCGGCCAGCGGTGTAGCGTCGCCTTCACCGACTATGTAGAGACCAAATACTTTCTCATCAGGGACCGCTTCATTAGCCCTTATTTCCTGCAAGTATTCGCCTAACTGTGCAATATCGTGGGCAATCCACGTTCCCGATTTGACCTCAAGCACTATATGCTCACCCGTGGGTTTCTTCCATATCCCATCAAAACTCTTCCCCTCCTTGGAGGGACTATACCGACCAAACTCGACCTGAAAGCCCAAATGCTGTCCCAACGCAACTACAACATCCTGCAAGTGTTTCGGGAGCTTTTGGGCGATGGCTTCTTGTATCCACGCCTCAAAGTTTTCGTATTGCCATTTTGGTTGGGAAATGAAAGCCCGAAAAGTCTGAGAAGCACGGCTACCATCCTTCAGGTCTTCACCTAATAATTGGTTGATGCTCGCCAAAGATATATGTTCTTGCATTAGTCTCTCCTGACTTGGCCCTAAGAATAGTTGGGTTTGGGCTGGCTAACGGTTCGCGCTTCACCTGCGCCGCGCAGCACAGCGGAGCGGCGTCAGGTGGA
>JBMFPM010000316.1:0-3063 GCA_049969135.1 Anaerolineae bacterium | reverse complement strand
ACAGGCTGGAGCGGCCCACATGCCGATATCACCATCGGCGCCTACGCCATCAGCCGCACCATGGTGATCAGCGAAACCACCTGGAACGAGTCTTACAGTGGCGATGTCTGGAGCGTGGCGGGCTGCAATGACCTGTTCATTGACCGGCGGCCTCAGCCCGAGTACATCCTGACCACATCAGGTCCGCGCAGATGGTACCAATTTGACCTGACCGCGTTGGTGCAGGACTGGATGCATGGGGTACTGCGCAATAACGGAGTTTTGCTACGCCAAGAAGTCTATAGCCCGTTCACCTTCTTCTTCGCTTCCAATGAATACTCCGACCCCACCCTGCGGCCAAGGCTTGTCGTAAGGTATCACTAAGCGTACTAACCACAGAGCTCACGGAGGACACAAATTCTCTCCGTGAGCTCTGTGGTAATCTAACTCCCCTGGCGCAGCGCCTTTTCCACGCGCTGCATCGCCTCAGCCAGATCCAGACCGGTTACGATGGCTAATTCACTTGCCAGTTGCTGCTTGGCTTTGCTGAACAGATTGCCCTCCAGCACGGAGAGAGGTTTTTTGTTGCGCAAAGCAGCTAGATCGCGGATGACCTGTGCCAGTAACGTGATCTCGCCGCTCTGCATGGAAGACACGATCAGGCTGTGCCGCTCGCGGTAATCCTTGGGTAATTCAGCCGGCGGAGAACTGAGAACCTCGATGGCACGCTCCATCGCGCTCACGCTGACCGGCTCCCGCAGCCCTACTTCCTGCGCTGCCTCCACCGGCAGGTGCACAGTCAGGCCTATGCCCGGGATGTCAATGACATAGTACTTTTCGTGCCCTTCATTCTTGCGGCCCTTGCGCACGTGCACGACAGTGCCCGCTCCATACGAGGGATGCACTACTTTCTGACCAACCGTAAATTCACCTTCCACTCTTCACCTCCCGCCCGCTGGCTTTCCTATCGTAGCACTGTATTCGAGGACATGATCCGGGCTACCCACGGGGGTTTTTATAACGGTACACAATACGCCCCTTTTCCAAATCATACGGTGACAACTCCACCTTGACCGTGTCACCCAGTAGGACTTTGATATAGTAACGGCGCATCTTGCCGCATAGATATGCCAAGACCTGTTGCCCTGTCTCCAGTTCCACGCGGAACATGGCATTGGGCAATGCCTCGACCACCGTGCCCATGACTTCTAAGCGTTGCCTTTCTTCCTGTGCCACTCTTACGCTACCTCCTCAATGGATTTTTCGCTCCCGGAAGACCAAAAAGCCCGGTTGGGTATCTGTGGCGACTACACCGCGTACCCGTGACCGGACTTGGCATCGGTGGCTCCTGCTTCCCGCCCCCTATCCAGCTTTCCGATTTGCTCACTGTACAAAGCGCAGTCCACGCCCTTTTGTATTATACCGTACTTTCCGCCTGGGTCAAAATGACGCGGCTACTCTAGTTCTAGTGCCGCACTTCCCCGGATCTCCCCCCGCTTCAGACGCTGCAACGCTTTATTCGCCTCCGCAAGTGGGTAGACTTGCACCTCTGTACGCACCGCTATCTCCGCCGCCAAGCGCAGGAATTCCTCCGCATCCTGCCGCGTGAAATTCGCTACACTGCGCAGCACACGCTCCCCATAGATCAAGTCGTAACGCATTTCAGGGATGGGGCTCATGTACACGGCATTGATCGCCAAAGTGCCACCTGGCCGCAGATGCTCCAATGCCAGTGGCACGATCCACCCCGCCGGGGCGAAGGTAATGCCCGCATCCAGAGGAAAAGGAGGATGCTCCTGCGCCTGCCCAGTCCAGGCTGCGCCCAGTTCCTCTGCCAGCCGCCGATGCTCTTCACCGCGGCTAAAGACATAGACTTCACACCCCCAATGGCGCGCCACTTGGATGGCAATATGTGCACTAGCGCCAAATCCGTACAGCCCCAACCGCCCTCCAGGCTGGATGCCACTCAAGCGCAGGGAACGGTAGCCGATGATGCCGGCACACAACAACGGGGCAGCTTCCACCTCAGTGAATCGCTCTGGGATGGGATAGGCGAAACGCTCGTCCACGACCACATATTCGGCATAGCCCCCATCCGCGTGCAAGCCGGTGAAATGCGCCTGAGGGCACAAGTTCTCCTCTCCCCGGCGGCAAAACTCGCACTCGCCACAAGCCCAGCCCAGCCAACCCACTCCCACCCGGTCGCCCAGGCGGTAGCGAGTGGCTCCGGGCCCTAGGGCGTCCACCACCCCCACAATCTGATGCCCTGGGATCACCGGCAACTTGGGCAACTTTAGCTCCCCCTCCACAGTGTGCAGGTCCGTATGGCAAACGCCACACGTGCGCACCCGCATCCGCACCTGTCCAGGGCCGGGTTGGGGGTCTGCCACCTCGTTCAACACCAAAGGATCTTCCTCAATACGTTTAGGTGAAAACAGAACCATAGCTTGCATGAACTGCACCCTCCTCACTGATTCCTAGAGCCAAGCCCGCCAGAAAAAGATTTTACCACAGAGAGCACTGAGACCACAGAGTTTCCATGAAAATCTCTGTGCTCTCCGTGTGCTCTGTGGTAAACAACCCTTACAACGCACGAGCCACAGACCACACGATTGCTACGATGACGAGCAACCAGATAGCGAGGACCATCGCTGCACCAGCCCGGCTGACAGGCTTGCCCTGCCGCCATACCTCCTCCGCTTGCTGACGGGCATCCGCCATCACCGCCGCGGGGATCATCCTCAGCGCGAGCGCAATACCCAACGGGGTGATGATCAAATCATCGAGATAGCCCAACACAGGAATAAAGTCTGGGATGAGATCAATGGGGCTGAAAGTGTGTGCCAGCACCAAGCCCAAGAAAACCTTGGCATACCACGGCACTCGCGGGTCGCGGGCAGCGATGTACAAGGTATAGACTTCTCGTTGGAGTGCCTCGGCGCGTTCCTTCAATGTTGCCAGCATAACCATTCTCCCAAAAGCAAACTGCTAGGTTGTAAATGCAGCGTTACATGGAGAGTGTTGAAAATCTTGTCACCCTTCGCTCCGCTCAGGGTCTCGCGTAACTTGAGCCGTACCTTCCTA
>JBMFPM010000315.1:0-3097 GCA_049969135.1 Anaerolineae bacterium | reverse complement strand
AACCCCTTGGTGCTGGTTGGCCGGCAGTCTCATGAACTGGGAATTTGGGCGATGGCATAGGCCAATTACACCTCCGGACTTGGCTGCTGTAGCGGTAGCCATTGATCACACTATTGCTGAGTCAGGCTTCTACAGCGTAGCCATTGAGACCCACGGCGAATACACCAGAGGAATGACTGTGGTGGACCGTCGAAGATGGCGTATCCGCGAAGCCCCTGCACCAAACATCACTGTCGTTACCGAAATTGATAGCACCAAGTTCCACCAATTGGTCATGAGCACATTCCTGGCAAACTAGAGCATTCACAAATTAGGAGGGTTAATAATATGTCTGCGACCATAACGGGTATAGGCTCGGATTGGCAGCGCAAACGGAAGGAAGCCGCTGCTTATATCCGCTCTAAATGTGATATTGTACCCCAGATAGGGATCATACTTGGCTCTGGTCTTGGTGCTCTGGCGGATGAAATCGCAAAATCTACAGTGATTCCCTATCGTGACATTCCGCATTTCCCCGTATCCACAGTAGCAGGTCACTCTGGAGAGTTGGTGCTCGGGGAACTAGAGGGCAAAAATGTCGTTGTGATGAAGGGGCGCTTTCATTACTACGAAGGCTATAGCATGCAGCAGGTGGTTTTCCCAGTCTGGGTAATGCGCACCTTGGGCGCCAAGGTTCTCATTGCTACCAACGCAGCCGGTGGCGCCAACCGCTCATTCAATCCTGGCGACTTGATGATCATCATAGACCACATCAACTGGATGTTCGATAACCCTCTCATTGGTCCTAATGACGAAGAGCTTGGTCCGCGCTTTCCGAGCATGGGCCTATGCTATCCCTGGGAATTGGTAGAATTGGCGCAGAAAGCGGCGGAGCTGGAGGGCATCAAGGTACAGCGTGGGGTATACATTGCCACCACTGGACCGTGCTACGCAACCAGGGCAGAGAGCGAGATCTTTCGCCTGCTTCGCGCAGATGCTGTCGGCATGTCTACTGTGCCTGAAATTATCGCGGCCACCCATGCCGGCATGAAGAGGCTGGGTATTTCCTGCATCACCGATGTGGCAAAGGACCCCAAAGCAGGTCCTAGAGGTATCTTAACTCACGAAGAGGTCTTGCGGGTTGCCAATGAGACTGGACCAAAATTCATAAGGCTCATGAAGGCCATCATGCGCTTGATGGAAGTTTAAACGTTAACACAGAACTAGAAATTGTAAGGGAACATAGAATCATGAAAGTGTATTGTGCTGGCCCCCTTTTCACTCCTTACGAGCGTGAATTCATGTCCAAATGCGGGCAGGTCTTACGGGCGAACGGCATAGATGCTTTCGTGCCCCACGAGAGCCCCAAGCCTGACCTGCCACCCGAATTGCTTCGCTTCTTGCTGCACAGGGGTTTGGTGTCAGAGGAAGATCTTCAATCGAAGCCCCACTGGGAGATACTGAATACCCTCAAGAAAGCGGGCAAAGTAACCGACCAAGGTCTGGAACCATTCATCGGCACCCCTGCCAAGCGCGTGTTCAACAACGACTTTGGGGCGATATCCACCTCCAATGCCATGCTGGCAGTGGTGAACGGACCTGAAGTGGATGATGGGACAGCATGCGAAATTGGCGTGTTCTATGCCCTCATGCTGGATGACCCCACTAAGAAAGGGATTGTAGCGCTGCATCAGGATTGGCGTACTGAGGAATACCCCGGTGAAGGAAAAGGGCTTAACGCATTTGTGCTAGGCTGCTTGCTCAAAGCAGGTAAAGTATGCCATTCCTTGGACGAAGCAGTTGCGCAGTTGAAGGCATGGCAAACAGAGTTAGAAAGCGAGGGGCACGGAAAATGAAAATCTACTTCGCTGGTCCATTGTTCACACCGTATGTGCGCGAATTCATATCCAAGCATGCACAGATCCTGCGTGATAACGGAATAGATCCATTTGTGCCTCATGAGAACTTCAAGCCAACAGTTTCACCAGCAGCCATTGATTTGTTGCTAAAACGGGGCCTTTTGACAAGCAAGGATTTAGAGAATCGCTCAGCGGTGGACTTGATATCTGATCTAGTCTACAAGGGCCGTGTGACTCGTGAGGAGTTAGGCCTCCCAGCAGTGACTCCAGAGGTAGTGTTTGATAGAGATTACGAAGGGTTATCTTCTGCCAATGCAGTAGTAGCTCTCTTGGATGGGACACAGGTGGATGACGGTACTGCATGCGAAATAGGCATCTTCTGCGGGCTAATGCGCAAGGATCCAACCAAAAAGGGAATCGTGGGGTTCATGACCGATTTCCGTGGGTTACGCAAAGCCAGGCGTGGCTGGGGGATCAATCTGTTCGTACTAGGGGGTATAGAAGAATGTGGCGTGATCTACGATGAATTTACAGACGTAGTACGCCAACTCAGGGTATGGAAAACAGAACTCTCGATATGAAAGTACTAACTGGGTACAAGTGCTAGATAGTTCTTCAAGGAGATAGTTCTAACGGTGAGCATAACCAGCGATCTACGTCGCAAAACAATGCCGCTTCTTGGCGCGCCCCCCGTTTTCAATCGTAATATCCAGCTCCTTCTGCTTTCCTCCTTGTTGAGTGGCATTGCACAGGGGATTTTCAATGTGGATTTTAATCTATACATTCTGTCTATGGGTATGAATGCCGCCATATTAGGTCGCATTCTGAGCGTTGGACCCTATGCACATGCGATCGGCTCGATTCCAATAGGCTTCTTCGGGGAAGTCGTTGGTTACAAAAGGGCTTTTATCCTCATCTATCTGCTAGCTGGGTCATGTCAGTTGCTCCAAGTAGCCACGCGAGATGTATGGCTGATCATGGCAGCCGCTTTTGTCGCCGGCTTGGCTTTTTCGGGCGATTTCGTAGTCCGTCTGCCCTTTCTGGCTGCCAATTCTGATGGCAACAGCAGGGCTCATGTTTTCAGTGCCAGCAGTGTGCTCACTAGCGTAGCCATGGCTATAGGCTCTTTCATTGCTGGATATTTGCCCAATCTGTTTGCCAAGGTAGCTCCAGATATAACCATCAGCTATCGCTACACGCTGTGTTTGGCAGGAGTACTTACACTGATTGGTGTATTGCCGATACTCATGATCGCCAAC
>JBMFPM010000314.1:0-3108 GCA_049969135.1 Anaerolineae bacterium | reverse complement strand
GCGAGGACAGCGCCTGATGAAATCCATCGCCAACCATACGACCCGGTCGTAGGATGTCCATGGCTCCAGGCGTTCCTCTTGATCTAGCAGTACCTCATGGCGGTTGATGTAGATCACAGATCCTCCGGCGACAATGCCCCAGGGATTGTAGTGTTATGCGCACATCACTTGACAAGCTTCGGGGGCAAAGGTGAGCCAGACATGTTGATTATGAGTGATGGAAGCGCCCTCTGCTGCTTGCACATCCGCTACAATCCGCTCTCCGTTCACATTCACCGTGACTCTGGTCACAGGCCCCATAAAAGTCAATGTCTCAACATTGCCTTCCAAAACGTTATAGCCAGGGATATTTGGCCGTTCTGTATGCAGCACGATATTCTCCGGCCGCACGAGGACCACGACGGATTCCTGCACCGCTTCAGTCTCAGGCACGGTAATCAGGTTCCCCAGGCAGCTTGCCTGGGTGGTAGCCACCAGCTCGCCATGCAATTGGTTCGCTGTGCCGATAAAAGCAGCCACGAAAAGGGAACGCGGCTTGCGGTAGATTTCCTGCGGCGTGCCAATCTGCTCGATCTTCCCCGCGTTCATCACGACTACCCGATCCGAAATAGAGAGGGCTTCTTCTTGATCATGGGTGACATAGACTGTAGTGATGCCTAACTCGCTCTGAATGCGGCGGATCTCGCCTCGCAAAGCAACGCGTACTACGGCATCCAAGGCGGACAGAGGCTCATCCAGAAGGAGCACGCGCGGGCGAATAGCCAGGGCGCGTGCGAGGGCAACACGTTGCTGTTGCCCACCTGACAACTGATAGGGGAAGCGATCCTCCATGCCTTCCAAGCGCACCAATGCCAGCATTTCTCGCACGCGCTCCTGGATTTCCTGTTTGGGACGGCGTACCACTTCCAAGCCAAACGCGATATTGCCATATACGCTGAGATTCGGGAAAAGAGCATAGGCTTGGAAGACCATTCCAACCCCACGCCGATTGGGGGGAATGCCCGTGATATCGGTGCCATCGAGCAGAATCTGACCATGGTCAGGTTGTTCAAACCCGGCGATCATGCGCAAGGTGGTTGTCTTGCCACAACCTGATGGGCCTAAAAGGGAGATAAACTCGCCTTTGTCCACGGCCAGGTTGAAATCCTGGACAGCAACAGTGCTGCCAAACTTTTTTCCTACTTGGTGTAATTCGAGATAAGCCATTTCACATCCTGCTATCGAGCTCCTGCACCCCAAGTGTTTCCTCAACCGGCCGGCGGCCACGGCCGGCAACCCACAGCAAAGCCAGAGAGGTGAGCCAAGCAACAGTAAAACTGATGACAGACAATGCCGCTGCAATGCGCCCATCACGGCGGGTGAATTCAACCAAAAGAAGCGGGAATGTCTTGAACGCTGCCCCTGTGATCAACTTGGCGAGGGTGAACTCGGCAAAGACAGTCGAAAAAACGAGCAAACTACCGCTCAGGATGCCCGGGAGGATGTTGGGCACAATAATGCGCCTGAGCGTATACCAAGTGGTTGCCCCCAGGCTCTGGGCGGATTCCGTCAGAGTACGCACATCGCAAGCGTACAGGCTGTTCGCAACAGAACGGTACATGAACGGCATAGAGAACACAGCACATGCTCCTACCAATAGGAAAGGAGAGCGCGCTAAGGGACGAAACCAGTAGACCTGGATCAATGCGAGTGCCAAGATGACAGCGGGAATAGCAAAGGGCAGGATCGTGAGCACATCTAGCACTGCTTTCGCTCCTGGAAGGCGAGTATGCACCCAATAGGCAGTGGGAACCACAAGCACTAGGCTGACGATGACCGTAGCCAAGGCAAGGATAAAAGAATTCCGGAGCGAGCTGCGAAAATATGGGTGGGCGAATGCTTTGGCATACCACTCGAGTGTGTACCCCTCGGGAATGATCGTGCGATCCCAGCGGGTCGCGATGGAGAAAACATATGTAGCCAAGATAGGGATAGTCATGTACACAATGAAGAAGGCGATCACGAGGACCTGGAAGGCAGAGACAGAGCGCTTCATCTCGTCCACCTCCGGGCACGCGCGTTAGCCCATTGATAGATCACCATACACAGTCCCATGATCAGCAGAGAGATCGTAGCCATGGCGCTCCCCAAACCAGGCTCATGCAGCACCTCACCTGTAATAGTAAACGCAATCTGGATCGTAGCCAGGGTGAGGCTTGATCCGGTCAGGGTATAGGCAGTGGCATAAGCCCCAAAAGCATTGGCAAAGAGCAACACCAACCCGGCGATCAACGAGGGGGTCAGGATAGGGATACCAATGCGCCGCCAATAATCCCAAGAGCTTGCTCCCAGGCATTGTGCAGATTCCCACCACTGGCGGCGCAGTCCGGCGAAGGCAGGGATAATCAGCAAGACCATCAACGGGAGTTGGAAATAGAGGTAAGCTAGGATTAGCCCGGAATAGGAGTAAATGCTAAAAGTGGGATAAATCTTCAAATGGGCATACCGCTGCAAAGCGAGAGTAACTACGCCGCTGGAGCCAAGCACTACGACAAAGGCAAAGGCAAGCGGCGCACCGGCAAAGTTGGTCGTGACATCGGATAAAGCCATCAGGGCTTCGCGCAGACGCTGCGAAGGTAGATGATAGATCGCATAGCCTATCAAAAGCCCCAGGACGACTCCCAGTACCGCGGTAATCCCTGAGAGTTTGATGCTGTTCCAGAAAGAGCGCGCGTAGAGAGGGGCGGCCATCGCGCGGTAATTAGCCAGTGTCCAAGCGCCTTTTCTATCGGCAAAACTGTTCTTGAACAAGAAGAGAATGGGGACGATTTCAAACGCCAGGCAAAAGAGCAAGAAAGGGAGCACTCCAAGCCAGGGAGTTTGAAGGCGTGTTGGTTTCGCGGACGTTGCATCGGTGCTCATTGATCAGTCCCCTCGCGATTCAGAAGTCATCATCACTAAAAGTATAGCATAAATTTTGGGGAATGTCAAGATATTTTGCCTATTGACAATCAGAAAAAGTTCTGATATAATAAAAATCAGAATAAAAATAGTTCGTATATCATACAAAGATGAGAAACAAGCAAATCCCTGCCAACCAGCGCCGGGCGCAGATCCTCGAGCAAGTGT
>JBMFPM010000313.1:1971-3123 GCA_049969135.1 Anaerolineae bacterium | reverse complement strand
ATCAGTGTAATGGCCGCCCAAATATCCACCGTTTCGCCAGCTACAGCAAGCACTCGCTCCGCAAGGGCGTCGGAATAGCTAACCCAAAGTCCTCGGCACCAAGTATCCAGTGCTGCATGGGATTGTCCGTCCAAATGGTAGAGGTCTCCCAGAGCCAGGTAACAAGGGATGGATCGAGGATCAAACTGCAACGCCAGTTCATAGTCCTCTCGGGCTTCGGAGTAGTAACCCAAGCGAAAATGATCCTCGCCGTGGCGCTCAAACAACGCAGCTAGTTTCTCGGCGCTTTCACCCATCTTAATAATGCGCAACTGTTCGAGCGCCTCTGCCTCCATATTAGCTTTGCGGTAGATAGCGTACAAATAATAGTGCGTATCCAGGTTGGCCGGATCCAACTCCAATGCTCGCTGGAATTGAAAGATCGCTGGACCTGTCTCGCCGAGCAGGAAATGCACCATGCCCAGCCGGATTGCGGCTTGCAGATTGTCCATGTCCAATTGCGTGGCGCGCTTGTAGTGTTTTTTGGCTTCGTCCCAGGCTCTTTGCTCTTCGTCCAACCACCCCAGACGCAAATGAGCCTGGACATGCAGTGGTTTCAATTCCAGTTTTCTGTCCCAGAAAATTGCTTCAGAGAACTTGCGTTGCGCCAGTGCATAATCTCCCTGTTCAAACGCCTCTAGACCTTCTCGGAATGCAACTTCTGCGCGTCGCACGTTGAAACTGAGCACGTCGGAAACGAACCCCGCCAACGCCCCATCCCAACTCGTGCGTTCTTGCTCTGTTTCTGTTACGGAAGTGTGAAAGGCTTGTCGTAATCTTGCGCTCACATTCTGCGCGCCCTTGAAGAGCTGACCTGGGGTGCGCCACAAGGCTGATACAAAATGACGCAAGGGCCGAAAGGCGATGCCAGCAATAAACCCCAAGAAAAACGCCCCTAGCAGAGCCAGTATATCTCCCAATAACCCTATATCTTCCATAGTACTCACTCGCTTTGCGTAGCTGGCCGCAGGTCTTTTACTACCAGTTCTATCCACCCCCGACCGTTCCAAGCGTTGCTTTGCAGTGTGTAGGCAACGTCTATTCGGTCTGAGAGCTTTTCTGCGGCGACTTCTCCAAAAACGACAGCATCCCAAACTGCCACGCCATCGCTTA
>JBMFPM010000313.1:0-1961 GCA_049969135.1 Anaerolineae bacterium | reverse complement strand
CCGTGCGCTCCGTGCCGATGGGACGGCAATCACGGACCTGCACATCGTAACTGACGAAAGTAGGTTTGGGGTTGCCCACACCAAAGGGCTGCAATTCCTCAACCATGGTTAGAGTTTCCCCATTGGCTTTGGTCAGTGGCAACATAGCATCAATCTTGAGCAAAGGCACCAAATCCTGCAGCGTGAGTTGTTCTTTCGCGATTTCCCGCAGCCTCGTGCGAAAAGCGTCCAGGTTATCGTTTTTGATCGTAAATCCTGCTGCCGCAGCATGCCCACCGTGTTTCACGAGCAGGTCCTTGCATTCATCCAAGGCTTTCGTGATGTGGAAGGCACTGATGCTGCGTGCCGAGCCTTTGCTTTGCCCTTCCTCCAGAGCGATGACGAGCGTTGGGCGGTGGAACTCTTCCGTGATGCGGCTTGCCACCAGTCCGGCGATGCCTACGGTATATGCAGGATCGGCCAGAATGTAAATCCAGTCATCTCCCAGCGCGAGGACTTCCTGACGAGCTTTCTCTACCATCTCATTCATGCGTTGCTGTCGTTCGCGGTTCTGTGCTCCAAGCTGCTGAGCCAGTAACACAGCTTCGTCTACGGAAGACGTGGTCAGCAATTTATAGCTTGCCATGGCATGATCCAGCCGTCCGGCAGCATTCAGGCGTGGGCCAAGCACAAAGCCAATAGCTGTGGCATCCACCTGTTCTGGCTGCAATCCAGCTTCTGCTATCATGGCGGCAATGCCAGGCCGTTGCGCTTTCTGCAGTTGCGCCAATCCACGGCATATCAAAGCACGGTTCTCTCCAATCAGGGGAGCCAGATCAGCGACTGTGCCCAAAGCAACCAGGTCCAGCAATTCTTCTTCCTGTGGCAAAGCCTTGGCTCTGGAAAGCGGTACCCGATTTTCGGCACGCAAGAGAGCCTGAGCTAGTTTGAAAGCCAAGCCCACGCCGACAAGGTGTTTGAATGGATAGGGGTCATCCTCACGCCTCGGGTCAATTACCGCAACGGCTGGTGGCAATTCTTCGCCTACTGCGTGATGGTCCGTGATAATTAGATCCAGGCCTCGCTTGCGGGCAAAGGCTGCTTCTTTGATCGAGCGTACGCCGCAATCCACAGTTACAACCACATGGATGCCTTGACTTGCTAGCGTTTCCAAGGCTGGGATGTTCAAGCCGTAGCCTTCGTCCATGCGGTTGGGGATATAGGGAATTGCCCGCGCGCCCAAAGCACGCAGTGTGGACACCAATAGTGCTGTGGCTGCCACACCATCCACATCGTAATCACCATAGACAGCGATAGCTTCGCCAGTACGGATTGCCCGCCGCAGACGGGTGACTGCCTCATTCATGCCTTTCAAAAGGAAAGGATTATCCACAGCGAAACTGCGCGTCAGAAATGCCCTGATCTCGTCAGGCGTGCGTATCTGGCGGTTGTATAAGAGTTGCATCACCAGCGGTGGTACATCCGGGCAACTTGACAGATGCTCTTTGGGGGCAGGCGACAAAACCTCCCAGCGCTTTTGCAATACGGTCAAATTGGTTGTCCCCTTTTTATGAGTAACAGGTAGGTCTTGCAATATCGTGCTCGCCGCTAAAGAACAGTAAGATCACTTGGCATAAACGTAGATTCTCACAGCCGATCTGGATTGTGTTACTGATAATGCCAAGGGTGACAGATTCGCAGATAATGACATACGTTCATGCAGCTATATCATGATCATGCATCCGGAAGAGCCCTGTGCTATTTGTGGAGGCCTTTTACTCGGCCGGTATTTCCAGCCATTTGTTTTTGACCATGAAGTCGGTCAGCCAGGGGATCTTGAAGTACAATCCCTTGTATGCTTGATAAGCATAGTACAAAGCGGGCACAATGGGTACGAGGAACAGGACCCACAGTATGCAGCCGAGACACCCGAGGGTGACAGCCGTCAGCACAGTGAAAACGATCGCTGCGAGAATTTCGTA
>JBMFPM010000312.1:1211-3145 GCA_049969135.1 Anaerolineae bacterium | reverse complement strand
ACTCAATGCCCATCCAGGAAATGATCGCCCACAGGAACAACCCATGGATGACCAGATAAGCGCCCAAGCCAGTGCGCGGTCCTTTCCAGCGCTCAAAGCTGACATATGCAGTGGTGAAGCGAGAAAGGAAGGGCCAGAAGAAAACGTAGCTTAAGAACAACACTACCCCTGAGCGCCAAGCTACAGACCACAAGCCCTCCAGGTCAATCCGCCCTCGTAACTCGTACTCGCGCAACGCGAGCGCAATGCCCACTACCAGCAGGTAGGTCGGATAGTCCCAGGAATTGATGGGGCGTAACGCGCCTACAACGAGTCCCATCACGCTCAGCAGGAGCATTTCATTCCAATCCACTTGCTGTGAAAGGACAAGCCAAGCACGTCGCACAAATTCATCCATGTCTTTCGGCAAAGAAGAGTAGCGCGCCCGTCCTGCCACTCTCTTGCGCGACTTTTGTCGGATTACGGCAACAGCCAAGCCCAAGGCAAGTAACGTGAACGGAAGGGCAATTAAATGCGCGTGCAAATCCGCGTACAGGAAGGTGAAGAACGGGAACTCGTTGATCTCCCCGTTAGGCATCACCCGTGACGGGTTCCAGTATGGCCATTCTGGCCGTATGCCAAGCCTAGCTTGACCACTCAACCAGCGGGATAACCCAGAAAGCACCCGAAGTAGATCAACCAGGTAAGGGATAGAGCTCTTGACCGTGGTTGTGCCAATATCGTGCAACGCTTTCAGCGGCACACCGATTTCGGCCAGATTGCCCAAGACAGCGACGAAAAGCGCCGCCAGAAAGCCCCACAAAAAAGCTGGCTGCCACCACTCTTCAATGGCCAATGACCAATGACCAAGCCTAGAGCGCAACCTCCCATTTGTGCCAGAATTCTTCACCCTCGGCTTGGTAACGGTGAGATTGTAGACCACGCAAAAAGCACCCATGGCTGTCAAGGCTGCCAGAAGCGGGATAGCCAAGTTATAAGCTACCCAGGGAACAATGCCGGTAAATTTGATTAGGGTGGCTAGGATAATCTGCCCAAAGTAATAATAGTTGAGATAGCCTCCAGCAAACCATGGATCGTATGGCGGAAAGATGCTGCTCTTGATCACGGCATTGAGGTATGCAAAATCCATCGGCTTTTCCCCACCCATAATGGGATGCCAGAGATCGGGGTTGCCGTAGCGGATGAGCAGGAAGAAAATGAAGAAAAGCAGGAAAAGCACCTCGTTGATCCAAATCAAACGCTGATTCCTCTTGTCTCTCCAGAAGGCAAGCATTTCTTCCCGCCTGCGCCAGAAGACAAGTGCTGAACTGCCGGTGAGCAAGAGCAGCGCTACACCAATAGCAGTGCGACTAAAGCCAGTCAAGCCTAGGTTGACCAACATCCAGGTGATCCAGGTAAGCAACAAAATGCCCAGGGATTTCGCCAGGATGTAGCCACGGTCCGCCAGATTGTGGAATACGACATCCGCAAGCGGCAGCGTAATCACGCCCAACACTTCGACGAGCAACAGCCAGAAGAAAACCGGCAAGGCATTGCTAAGACTGTTCCTGTTAAAGATCGCAGACCAGGTACCGCCATTGCGTTGTATCTCTTTTTCCTCCTCTGTCATCTGCAAGCCATTCTTCCAACCCGCGACTTGGATCGGCAGCAGACGGGCAATGTTCTGCCAATCAATGCCCTCAGATAGCAACTGGTATGCCTTTTCCGGCGAATAGTCCGCCGTTTTCTTGAAAATCAACACTTTGGGATGGTCATAGACGGTAAAAGACTCATCCGCTTCATCATCTCTGAATTCGATGGGGCCCAGATTGGGACGGGAAGTGATCGTCTTGATCAACTCAAATCCCAGTTCGCCGGAGAAGAGGTATTTGTAGTAGCGCGTCGTCATCGGGTAGCGCATTGGCAAACGAGGAATCGAAGCGTACAAACGATTG
>JBMFPM010000312.1:0-1201 GCA_049969135.1 Anaerolineae bacterium | reverse complement strand
GATAATATAGTCAGCCTGGTTCAGCCAATCCATAAACCAGCCTAATTTCTCAGGCGAATCCTCTGCATAAGGATGCATTTCGATGCCGGTGTAAGTGCCGTCGGCAAAGCCATTGCGCCCATCCACTCCGCCCCACGGCAGCCAATCCCCCCACGCTTCGCCGGTGATTGCTGAACCTTTGGGGATATTCTCATAGATCCAACGGGAAGCAGTTACCCAAGTATGTGGACGAGTATAGATGCGCGTAAATGCAAAAGCCCATAGAAATGTGCCTATGGTTACAAAGGCTACTACAGCAATCGCTGCAGGTTTTGCCCAACGAAATTGAACCGACCGCGCACGATCCCAGAGGTAAACCAGCAGATAGGCTGCCATCAAAGCCATAAATGGGTAGAAAGGCACCAGATAGCGTGGGTTCTTGATGAATTGCGTAGAATGGTAGAAGAAGGCAAACGTTGTCCACGCCAGCGGGAGCAGATGCTGCAAGAAGCGCTTGCGCAGCAATTCATACCACGCCAGCCCCCAACCTGCCCAACTGGCCAGCCCCATGGGCACGCCAACGAGCCAGAGCACCATGTTGGTCAAGGTATAGAGTACCGGAGGGCGTGCTGCCCACTGGTGGCTGGGATACGAGTCGGCTTTGCCACTGAGGATGGGCGACCAGTTGCGCATGTCCCTCAACCAATTCTCTGATAACTTCAGGCCAAAGAAACCAGGTCCTTGAAAAGTATACGGTTGCGCGATGCGAAAAGCCAGAAAAGCAAAGACAGCGCATACCACCGCTTTGAGGGCGAGGCTATAGGCCGCATCTAACCAAGTACGCTCTACCTGCCGCACAGGAGCCTGAGCAGGCGGTTCGCTCTGCTCATTCGCGTGTGAATTTACTTTTAGGGCGATGCGCACACCCCCAAATGTCCATTCCCACTGCTGCTTGCTAGGCACCCGGACGGGAATTTGCTCAACAACAGGCGGAGACCGATACAATTGGTATATACGCCACAGGAAAGCCAACCCCATGACCAATGCAATAATTGCCACATTAATGCGGCAAGCCACAGCACAACCATAGCTAATACCCATGCCAATAAAATCACGCCAGGAACCACGATCTGCTACCCAAAGGGCGAAGTAAAAGGTCAGGGCGACAAATGTAGCAGCAAAGCTATCCATCGTGAAAAAGTGTGCCTGCTGGATATTGATA
>JBMFPM010000311.1:0-3146 GCA_049969135.1 Anaerolineae bacterium | reverse complement strand
GCGGCTTTCCGCCAGGGCGCAGTGCCTCCAGTTGCCCCAATGCTTCCGCTACCAAGTTCAAATCGCCCCGCACATACCAACGTTCGCTCTTGTAGCGGTCAATCTCCTCACCGGAAGGGAAATCATAATTGTTCACCGCTGTGAGATGCACGCGATCCCACTCCAGCCCCTTGGCACGGTGCATGGTGGCTACCACAACCTGCCCTTTGTAGCGTTCCGGATCAAAACCCGTATCTTCTGGAGACAAGCCAATAAAGCGCCGCTCATTCCGAGCGATAATGTGTAATTCTTGAGCTAGGTCAGCCAAGCGCCAAGCTGGGTTGGCGTCACTATAGTCACGTAACACCACAGCAAAATGGTATGCACGAGCCAGATCAGCCGGCTCGTCGAACAAGTCCTGCGATAAAGTGAGCAACAACTGATCAATAGGCAGGGCTGCCGCCTTGTGCCAGCGCTGCGCCTTTTCACGAAATTCCGATAGCAAGGCAAGAGCCTCCTCATCTCCACCAAAATCTTGTTCGCGCAGCCAATCCACGCCCAGACGTGGCCAAAGGTAATCCTCCACCTTCGCACATTTGCCCAGTAGCCGGGACAGCCGAGTTAGATATAAGTAACGCTCCTTGTCTACTCGTTCGCGCCAATGCCAAGCCAGGAATGCTGGGCCCAACCGCTTAGGATTGTCCGGATCTGCCAAATGCATCAGAATAGCTTCCAAAATGCCCGCCGTATCCCGCGTTGGCCCGGTGCTGTTGAGCAATTCCACACAAGCCAGCCCCTTTTGACGCAGCGCTTCAGCGAACTTGAAACCCCGCTCGTTATCGGGCACAAGCACAGCTACTGTCCACTCCCTGTGTTCTGACACCCACTTTGCCAGCGATTTGACCACCATGCGGATTTCGCCATCCGGCGTCAATTTTCCAGGGTGAAAATAGATGCGACACTCCTCATCTCGGGGGTTGGGCTGGGCATCGCCTTCGACAGTAGGCAGGATATGCTGTAGCCGAAAAGCGAACCGTGCTTCTTCCAGCGGATGTTCTTTGACAGTCCAATCCAACAAATAGTTGGCCAAGTCAATAATAGGCCGGGCTGAACGTCCCGATTCCAACATTTCTACCGTCTGCACCTCTGGACGCTCCAGAAACTCGCGCAAGAGGCGCGGATTGGCTGTGGTAAAGGTATAATACACAGCCTGGTTCGGATCGCCTACCCGTACCCAACGTCCGTTCGGGCCTGCCAGCAGAGCTAACAAGTCCTGCTGCAACTCGCTCGAGTCCTGCGCCTCGTCTTCCAGGATAAAAGGCCAGCGATGTTGCATACGCTCAAGATAATCCTTATCCAACCGCAATGCCGTAATGGCATAGGCTACCAAATCGTCAAAATCCACCTTGCCCCGATAAGACAAACTACGCTGATAATCCGCGTAGACATCAATACAAAACTCAGCCAACAGCCAGTGCTCATCGCGTGACAAAAGCCAACTCCGCAGCATCTCTGGTGTCCACTGCCGGTCCTTGGCACGGTGGATAAAGGCATAGGCTATGTCACAAGCTTCATCGGGCCACCAGTCCTTGGCCACAACGCGTACGCGCCATTCCTCTACCTCTTGGGCAAGGTACATCTCTAACAGTTCAGGATGCGTACGCAGCCAAGAATACACCGCGTCTTCCAGAATGCCCCTCGCTTCCCTGTCATCAGCGATAGCAAAGTCATCTGCCAACCCTACCAAGCCAGGGCGTTCACGCACGATGTCGTGTGACAAGCCATGCAGCGTGCGTACACGGTAGCCCATGCCAGGCAACAGCTTATACTCCTCGCGTAAGAAACGCCGAATGCGTGCCGTGAAATTGTCCACCGCCGAATTAACGAGGGTAACAATCAATACCTCCTGCCCTTCATCCAGGCTGGTAGCTACCAGCTTGGCCGCCAGAGCGGAGAGCACTTCGGTCTTGCCACTGCCTGGCACGGCCGCCACCCCCATCAACCCACCATGGTAAGCCAATACTTCTTGCTGTGCACGTCGTGGCTGAAACATATCCTCCTACTCCCCCCTCTCCCAATCTGTCCTAGGAGAGGGGCCAGGGGTGAGGGCCACCTCACGCAGCATCCGTTGCACCCACTCCAGCAACGGCCCACGCTCCTCACGACCGCGGGGGTTCAATTCGCTGATCCCCAAATACACCCGCACCCGGCAACGGCGCAATAGCCCCAGCACCACACGCTGTAGCATGGTCTGTCCGGCTAGGAATTCATCCTCTTCGCTCCAACGACGCCCCGCTGGCCAATGCCGTGTGAGCACAAAGGGATGCGTCAGGGGCTGATACAACCGCCGCCCCCAGGAAAGGCTATTGGCATTGAGCCAAAATTGGTAGTCTACCGCGCGATTCTCGGTCAAGAAAGTATGAGCGGGAGCAATAAACACGGCATTTGGTTCCATAGTTCGCCAGCCGTGCAAGTATTGTGCGGCTACCACTCCTCCTTCTACCATGCGGATATAGCGCATGCCCAATTCATCCACATCCGTCACATCCAATGCCCAGCGGAACTTGCGCACCGATTCAATAAGATTGGCAGCGGCTGCCGCCGCGTCATAATGATTGTGGAAACCATAGCCTGGCTTTGCCAGTATCTCATCGAATAGCCTGCTGAAGAACAAATCCAACGGCAAGGGCGGCTCTGCCATATAGGCTTCCATCCAGCGCAGCAAATCGCCGTAGCGAGTCCCCAAGCTGAAAGTAATGCGTTCTTGAGCTTCTTCTTGAAGCTGCCCAAAGGGGTACAAACGAGGACGATGTTCCTTGACAGTATAGACAATGTCCGTTAGATAACTGGCACGCACCCAATCCAAGCCCGAAATGGCTTGCACCAATGCCTGCGCCACATCATTGCGAGGTGGACACATCTCCCATTGCGGATGCGCCAACTGCGCTAGCGTCAACAGACAACGCACCGCCGGCTCCTCCCGCAAAGCACGCGAAGGACGATGGGTACGCACGGGCACATTGTGTCGTTCAAGCTCTGTTACGAGGGAAAAGCGCAGCGCATCATCAACAAAGGGGGACAAGATCGCAATTTGTCCCGGTGCTACCCCTTCGTCCATCACCAGCCGCAGCACTTCCTCCACCACGCTGTGCAGCATTGTGGTATGG
>JBMFPM010000310.1:0-3158 GCA_049969135.1 Anaerolineae bacterium | reverse complement strand
TACAAAACCAGCGAACTTTTTCAACACTCTCTTTTTGCACTATTTGCCAAAGCTGGCAAATCTGTGTACAATGTCGCCGGCTGCTATTCCTTGGCAGCCAGATCAACATTGCCCCAAGATAGAAAGGATAGCCGAGTATGAGCAACCAAAGCGACCGATCGACATTACCTGCGGAAGCGCTTCCTCCATGCCAGGCTGCCTGTCCAGCACATACCGACGTACGGGGCTATGTCCACGCCATCGCGCGCGGGGATTTTGAAGAGGCTTACCGTATAGCGCGCGAACCCAACCCCTTACCCTACATCTGCGGCAAGGTTTGTGCCCATCCCTGTGAGACCGAATGCAGACGCGGTGATGTGGATGAGCCCGTTGCCATCTGTGCACTGAAGCGTTTTGCGACAGAGCAACATGACCTGAGCAAAGGCCATGCGCCAGGCCTAACTGTCGCAGAGCCAAAGGAGGAGAAGGTAGCCATTGTCGGGTCAGGCCCAGGCGGTCTGACTGCTGCCCATGACCTGGCTCGCATGGGTTACAAAGTAACTGTCTTCGAAGCTTATCCCAAAGTCGGCGGCATGATGCAATATGGCATCCCTCTCTATCGCTTGCCGCGCGAGACTATTGACCTCGAGACAGCACCGCTCAGAGAATTAGGCATCGAGTTCGTTACCAACCAACGAGTTACCGATGTAGACGCTTTGCTCGCGGACGGTTACAAAGCAGTGTTCCTGGCCGTTGGTTCGCACGTGGGCCGTAAGCTACGCATCCCCAATGCTGATCTGCCTGACGTCTGGCTGAATACCGAGTTCTTGCGACGGGTAGCTTTGGGGGAGAAGATTGACCTGCGTGGACGCCACGTGCTGGTGTTGGGAGGAGGCAACGTAGCCATAGACGTAGCGCGAACAGCACTGCGCCTGGGCGCTGCCGAAGTCTCCATGACCTGTCTGGAAAGTTGCACCACACAACCTGCACATCCCTGGGAAGTTAAAGAGGCCATGGAAGAGGGCGTGCAGATGTTCCACGACCGTACGTTCAAGGAAATCGTCGCTGAGAACGGCAAGGTCAAGGGCGTGCGTTGTGTCAAAGTCAACTTCCGTGGCTTTCTGCCAACCGGGGCGCCGGATATGGATGAATTCCCGGAAACAGAGCACGTCCTTCCCGCAGATCTGGTCATTTTTGCGATTGGCCAAGGACCTGACCTCAGCTTCCTGCCACAGGACGGCTCCATTGCCCAGACACCACGACGCACGATCCAAGTCAACCCCATTACTCTCGCCACTACCAAGCCAGGTGTCTTTGCTGGTGGCGACGCTGTTACCGGCGTAGGCTTTATCATTGATGCTATTGCGGCCGGCCATCGCGCAGCCCGCTCCATAGACGCCTACTTGCGAGGCATTGACCCGGCCTCGGTGCAGCCCTCTGAACCAGAGAAGCTGAACAAACTGCAGCAAAAGACCATTTCCCACATCCGCCACCTCAAGCGCGAAGAGATGCCCATGCTGGACGTAAACCAGCGCAAATTCACCTTTGACGAAGTATACCTGGGCTACACCGAAGCACAGGCTATACGCGCCGCTCATCGCTGCCTCACTTGCGGTGCCGGCGCACGGGTGGAGGAAAGCAAGTGCATTGCCTGCCTTACCTGTGTGCGGGTGTGCCCCTACGAGGTGCCACTGCTGGCACGAGGCACCGCGAATGTGCCGGTAGATCAGTGCCAGGCCTGTGGCATCTGCGCCACCGAGTGCCCAGCAAAAGCTATTTCGATGAAACTCTATTCTGATGAGGACATGATCAAACAGATTCGTGATGCAGTGCGCAGTGCAAAGTACAATGGCGAACCAGCCATCGTTGGCTTTGCCTGCCGCTATTGCGCCTACGCAGGTGAGGATGCGCATGTCGTCAAAGCCAGCCTACCCAAGAATGTACAAACCATTGATGTGCTGTGCACGGGCAAAGTGGATGCTCTATACTTGCTCAAGGCTTTCGAATTTGGTGCGGATGGAGTGTTTGTGGCAGGGTGTCTGGAAGGCGAATGCCACAACGACAAAGGCAATGTCCATGCCGCAAAGCGCGTGGCCTATGTGAAAGGATTGCTGGATGAGCTAGCCTTGGGCAGCGCACGGCTGGAAATGTTCCACATGTCCCCAGACCAGTGTGCCAACATGACCGAAATCGTCGGCACACTGGTAACGAAGGTCAAAGAACTCGGACCCAGTCCGGTGAGGAGAAGCTAACATGATCAAAGCACAACAAAAACCCATTGCCGAGATCAAGGCGTTGATCGCACCGTACCACAAAATCCTGATCCTTGGCTGTGGCACGTGTGTCACGATCAGCTTTGCAGGCGGTGAAAAAGAGGTGGGATTGCTGGCGTCCAGCTTGCGCATTGCTTCAGCTATGGAAGGGCAGGATAAAGTCTTCGCCGAAGCAACTGTGCAGCGTCAATGCGAATGGGAATTCATTGATGCTGTGGCGGAACAGATTCAGCAAGCGGATGCTGTCCTTTCCCTCGCTTGTGGCATTGGCGTACAAGCTCTGGCCGAACGTTATCCCGATAAGGTTGTCTTGCCAGGCGTGAATACTACCTTCCTGGGCATGGCTGTAGAACATGGCGTTTTAGTAGAACGTTGTCGCGCTTGTGGCGATTGCATCCTGGGCCTGACAGGGGGCGTATGCCCCATTGCGCGTTGTGCCAAGAATTTGCTCAATGGGCCTTGTGGTGGTTCGCAGAATGGCAAGTGCGAGGTCAATCCAGAGCTTGACTGTGCCTGGCAGCTTATCTATGACCGTTTGGCCAGATTGGGCCAACTGGACCGCTTGGCTGCCCTCATGCCATACAAGGATTGGTCCAAGGATTACGATGGTGGCCCACGCAAGATTGTAAGGGAGGATCTGAGACTATGAAAGTTGGCAGCAATCTCGAAAAAGTGCTCACCAGCGGTTACTTTGCCGCTACCGGTGAATTAGGCCCTCCCAAGAGCGCTGACCCAGAAGTGATCCGCCGCAAAGCCGGTTTGCTCAAAGGCTATGTGGACGCGGTCAACATCACCGATAACCAGACAGCCATCGTGCGCATGTCGAGTATCTCTGTGGGCATCATGCTCTTGCAACTGGGATTGGAGCCTACGATTCAGATGACCTGCCGTGACCGCAATCGCCTG
>JBMFPM010000309.1:0-3206 GCA_049969135.1 Anaerolineae bacterium | reverse complement strand
ATCACATAGGCGCCGAAGGCGCGTACACGGGTTGCCACGGCACGCCCTACTGCCCCTAATCCTACTAGCCCCACTGTCTTTTCCCACAACTCAGCACCACGGTATTGTGTGAAGACACGAGCCAATTTCTCCATGCCGTCGCCAGGTTCGCGGAGGATATTGGCTACGGGCAGGAAATGCCGCAGTAACGCCAACATGAAGAGCACGGTTAGGTCGGCCACTGCATCAGCGTTGCGCCCCGGGGTCGTTAGCACGGGGATGCCGTATTCGGTCGCTGCGTCAAGGTCAATGTTCACCGGAGAGCCGCGACAGCAGGAAATCACACGCAAATCAGGTACTTTGGGGAAAACATACCTGCGTACTTGGTCTACTTCGGTAACAAAGACGTTCACGCCTTCGAGCGTCTTCACCAATTTGGAGCCAGCCAATACCTGCATCTGTTCGCCGTAGCTGCTATACGTCACCTCGCCATAACGACGCAGGGTGGCCAGAGCCTCCTCATTGAGTTGGGCGGTGACCAGGATTTTCATTTTCCTACTTCAGACCTGGCCTGTAGGTAGATGCGCTTAAAATCATCCATGAGGTTTTGCAGACGCATTGCTGCAGCTACATTGCCCGAGAAAGCCAAGTCGCCTTTCATCGCTGCTTTGGCAGCATTGATCCTGCCTGTGAACATGCCATCGAAAATATCGCTGTCCATGGTGAGTTGCATGTCCGATTCTTCGAGTTCGCCCAATCCTGCTTCGACTTTTCCATTCAAGAAGCGGATATAGAAAAAGACATCCATGTCAGGGAATTCGAAGCTCATAGTCAGGTTCTTGCCTTTGCTGGCCTGAATAAGGGCGGTGTCAGACCCCATTAACTCCGCCATTTTTGCTAGCACTTGTTTCAGCTCTTCTGGCGATTGAAATGCAGGCATAATTTTTCCTCCCTATTCTGGAAATGCGACTACGTTGTGAATATTACCGTGAAATGTTCGTCTTGTCAAGATTTATTTTAAGACATATGAGATGTGCTCAGGGGCTTAGGAGATAGTAATCTGCGACCCCTGCGGCGTCTTGTAAACATCAATACGCACAGGAAAAGCGTCTCTCAATTCCTCAATGTGGGTAATGACCAGGATGCGTGCAAAATCATCCTTGATGGCATTGATTGCTTCGACGAGGCGTTGTCGCCCCCCAGCGTCTTGTGTTCCAAAGCCCTCGTCTATGATGAGGGTCTGCAGTTGTGCCCCAGCACGCCGCGCTAACAGCTTGCTGAGCGCAATACGCAGTGCAAAGTTGATGCGGAAGGCTTCCCCGCCGGAATATAGTTCATAGTTGCGCGGCCCATTCTCATCAGAAATGATGATGTCCAGAGTCTCAATGACGCCACCGCTTTTGGCATCCCGTTGTGTTGTCAGGCTCATGCTCATACGCCCATCGGTCATGCGACGCAGCAGAGCATTGGCTTCGTCCTCTATCTCTGGGATAGCTGTTTCGATGATCAGGGCTTGCAAGCCCTTTTTGCCAAAAGCCATCTGCAGCTCTTCGTAGAGGTTGCGTTCCTCCGCCAGTTCTTTGAGTTGTTGCATCCTTTGTTGTCGCTCTTTTGCTAGGTAACGGCAGTGGTCCAACTTTTGCTGCGCTGCGCCTACTAATTGGCGAGCCTCTCCTTCTTTACGGCGCAATTCGTCTGCTTCGTGCTGTGTTGCTTCCAGACGTTGCCCCAGTTCCTCAAGCCCAGAGAGGGCACTCAGCAACTCCGCCTGGTGCTTCCTGTCCATTTCTAGGGATGCTGCCCATTGTTCGCGTGCGCCAATCAGTTGGTGCCGGCTTTCACGTAACTGTGTGATGCTCTCCTGTGCCCTGTCCAATGTGGCTTTCTCTGTCTCGAAAACTGCCAGGGAGGACAGAATCTGGCGTAATTCCTCATGAGCGGCCTTGTCATAGCCCAGACCCGCCATGCGCTCCTGGAGGATGAGCAGTTGCTTTTGCTCTTCTGGGGCAAAGTCTCCGCGTTCCAATTGTTGCTCCAGAGAGAATAGCAGTTGCCTTTGTTCTAGCAGTTGTGCGGTAGCTTCTTTAGCTTCCTGAATGGATTTGCGCAACGTAGCTTCACGCCCTTGCAGTGCGGGCAAACGGCGCAGTTCACGTTCGATGCGCTCCAATTCCGCCTCGGTAGAATGAATCTGGGCAGTGATCTCCTCCAGCCGGGCTTTATTGGCGCGGTAAAGGTTTCCCTGCTGTGTGCCCTGCTCCTTGAATTCTGCAAGAAGGCGCTGACGGTCCTCTTCAGATAGGCCCTGACCGCAAAGAGGGCAGGTGGCGGTAGGTTCTTGCAAAAGCTTGACCTTCTCTTTGAGGGCTGCCATCTCAACCTTCAGTTGCGCATTGGTTGCGTTGAGAGCGGCAGCTTCACCAGCCCATTCTCGGAGCAGTTTTCTCTCATCCTCAGCCTGAGCTTGGAGGGCGGCCAGTTTTTCCAATTCCTGACAGACCTGGGCGTATTCCTCTGTCAGCACTGCTTGTCCTTCCGCCAGTTTTTGCAGATCGGCAACCCGCTGTTCGAGGCCATGCTTCTGTAACTCCAAGCCCGTTCTTGCCTCAGCGATGCGTTTTTCAAGGAGGTTTTTCTCCTCGTTCAAGGAGAAAAGTTGGGACAGTTTGGCATTGTATTCTTCTTCTTTTCTGCGCGCCGCCAGCAATTGTGCATAGCCCTTTTCGATCTCATCGCGCCGTTCGAGAATAGCCTCATTAACGGCAATGCGCTGCTCCAAAGTCCCTATCTGTTCTTCAAGGCCGCGGAGTTGTGCCTCAGCAGCAGTGATCCGCTGGTTGACTTCCGTGAGCTGGCTTTTCTTTGCCTCGAGTGTTTTGAATTGATCGCGTAACTCCTGCAGCATGGTTTCCGCCGTTCTGGCTTGGCTGCTGAGTTGTGCCAGTTCTGCCTGCGCCTGTTCGAGTTCGCGTTCATACTCGGGGCGGTGCTCCAGCTCCCGCTGAAGCTCCTGGATGCGCGCTCCAATTTCACGTTCGGCCTGCTCCTTTTCCTTGGCCAGCGTTTTGGCGCGCTGTTCGTACTCATCATAGATAGCCAGGCCGAGGATATCCGCCAGAATGCGCTTGCGCTCTGCTGGCTGCTTGACCGTGAATTCATCCGCGCGGCCTTGCAGTAAGAGGGCTGAGTTGATGAATGTTTCATAGTCCATGCGCAGGACTTCGTTG
>JBMFPM010000308.1:0-3215 GCA_049969135.1 Anaerolineae bacterium | reverse complement strand
CGCACCGCAAAGGACTTCGCTTATATCCGCGAACGCCTGGGGTTACAAGATGCCGAAGAATTTGCGGTGGAGTCACCTTTTGACTACGCCAACTCCACCTTGCTCTATTTGCCCACCGACATTCCTGAGCCAGCCCAGCCGAATTACCAGAACGTAGTTTCGAAAGCCATTATCGAACTGTGTCTTGCCACGAAAGGCCGTGCGTTGATCCTGTTTACATCCCACCATCAACTGCGGAACACTTACTATGCCATCACTAGACCTCTGGAAGAGGCGGGCATTATCGTCTATGGGCAAGGCATAGATGGGTCGCGCCGACAACTGCTCGAGAACTTTAAAACTACCCCCCAATCGGTATTGCTGGGGACAAGGAGTTTCTGGGAAGGCATAGACGTAGTTGGACCTGCGCTCAGTTGCCTGGTCATTGTGCGCCTGCCTTTTTCCGTTCCGTCTGATCCCATCTTTTCAGCACGCAGCCGCACCTTTGAGGATCCTTTTGGACAATATGCCGTGCCCGAAGCAGTGCTGCGCTTTCGGCAGGGCTTTGGCCGTTTAATCCGCAGCTATACCGATCGAGGTGTCGTCGTCGTGCTTGACAAACGTATCCTCAGCAAGAGCTATGGTACATTCTTCCTAGATTCTTTGCCTGACTGCACGGTGTACCGTGGCCCATTGAGCGAGTTGCCGAATAAAGCCGCGCAGTGGATTGAGCCGCTCAGGCAAACGGCCTAAAGGGCCAAAACATCTCTTTAAGCCACTGGCATAGCTATTGCCTCAGGTGAAGTCAGTGGAGGCGGTATTGCCGTAACTGGGGCTTGGTTAGTAGCCAATTTGCATGCCACCATCTCTAGCACAGTGGTCAATTGAAATGGTTTGAAAATGACCGGCGCACCGGTGCTGTTTAAGAAGCGCTGCGTTGCCACATCAGCCGTATCACCAGTGCAGAAAATAATCCGTTGACACAGGTGGGGATAAGACCCACACAGTTGGCGATAAAATGCCCGCCCATCCAAAACAGGCATCCTGATATTGGTAATGATCAGGTCATAGTCCCGGCGCGCTACCCGCTGCAAGGCTTCCTGTCCATTGCCAGCCATATCCACCTCATACCCCGCAGTTTTCAGCACACGCACCAGGATATCGAGAATGGCTTGCTCATCATCAACAAGCAGTATTCTTGTTCTTGGCTTCAAAGCATGAGAAGAAAGATCCATGAAATGATCCTTTGGTTCTTTTTATTGATCTCCCAGCTATGCCCATTCAGGTTCGTGATCGTTCATCCACACAATCAGTTGTTCGGCGAATTGCTCAATAGAATTGGCTCGGATTGCAGCAATGCTGCGCAATTCATGGGCATCTAGATTGAACTGAGCCAAAGCGCGTCTGGGGTTGCTGAGAAGTGTGCTGCGGAAACCATCATCAATCACTGCTGTACCGATGATTTGAGAAAGAGATGCTGTCGTCATAATCCCCTCCTAATTGGTGTGTTGTTCATTGTCCGTGCCTCTTGCCCATCCCAACATGGCACCCTGTATAAGCAGAAAAACCCCTGCTGCTACAAATACATCACCGATGCTAAAGATTGTCGGGATAGGAAAAGGTTTGGCCAGGACAAAGATGTCTGATAGAAATCGCAGTTTGGTCTGCTCTGCTGTTAGGATGATATTCTTGCTGCTATACACTCGTGTACCAGGCTCTAGAGACGATACGAGGCCCGTATGTCCTACCTTCACGACTGCTTCGGGCGTAACCGGCATCCAGCCTCCATTAGCAACCATCACGATGAGGTTTAACAACAAACCTAGGCCGATGAACTTGACCCCGGGCAGATGGCGGTTGGCCCACACTGCTGCCAAGAGCAGCAAATGGGAAACCACAAAGAGCACCTCCTGCCATCCCCAGACCCCGATATTCTTTCGCACGGGTGTCTGGTAAATGAAGAGGGCTTGAATGGCGAACGCTGCTACCGCCAGAAGCCCCCATCGCAATGGAAAGCTAACTAGTCTGGTAAACCGTCCCCCTCGTAGCAGCGCAGCGATGATGGAAACCACGATCGCGGCTACAAGGATCATGTCAAGAAAAGTCCGCTGTTCGGCAATATAGTGTGCAGTAGTTTACATACCGGCCATCTAGGCTGGGCGATGATCATCCACCGCCAGAGCCACCAAAAGCCTCAGGAGCCCCGCTGCCAAGTACCAATGCGCTGATGACCAGCAAAACCCACACAAAACGCACGGTATTGCTATTGGCGAGTTTGTAGACAGTTGGTAGCCACTTTTTCATGTTACTATCTCCTCCCATAGTTTCTGAGCAATGCAACGGGCCGTAAAAGCCTTGCAATACTCATTTCTACTGGCTATTATAGCAGGGGGGTGCTTACAAAAATGCTTACAAAATGCTTAAAAATCAGGGCTACCGATGAAAAAAGGCCCAAAATGGCCTCTCGAATGCAACTTCATAGAAAGGATTACAACGCCCTCAACTCGGGCCAATTTTATCCTGCAGGATTTGCTCGTACAGTTCGGTTGTCTCGAATGCCGGCTTGGCGTCGAGTTCCTCCTCCAAGAGCTTGGCCAACCGATGATAAGTCTTGAGCGCTGCGCTCCGCTCGCCCAACAACGCCAAGCAATACATAATTCCTCGGTACGCGCTTTCCTGATAGTTATCCACCTTCAGCGCCTTTTCGTAAAAGTCAATGGCTGTCCTGTACTTGCCTTGATCGGTATAATACTGCCCCAAGCGCAGCAAAGCGATCAAATACTGTTGGCGTAGCTCTTCCCTCCTAAATAGACACCATTCCTGTTCTGCAGGCAAGTCTTCTAGAAAGTCTCCATGGTACAAGACAACAGCAGTTTCGTAATAATGGGCCGCCTTCTCACGGTCTGCAGCCCAGACAGAATGCGCAAGGTTGATGGCTTGCTCAAATTCTTCCACGTCAAACCAATAGTTCAAGCGCCGATTGAAGAAATACTGATCGTCCTCGTATTTCACACAATCCTGCTGGGCAAGGGCGCGACGCAGCCGATAAAGAGCCACGTGAAAGGAGGCTCGTATCTTGGCGGGAGATAAATCTGGCCATAGATCGCTGGCAATTTGCTCCTTGCGCCTCTGTTTGTGGCACAAGAGGTAAAAGAAGAGCTCCTTAGCTTTGGCCGTACCCCACTCAGCGCTGGTGATGGCCTTGTCCCCCCGTAACACCCTGCTTTCACCAAAGG
>JBMFPM010000307.1:0-3216 GCA_049969135.1 Anaerolineae bacterium | reverse complement strand
GTGTCTGATTTCGTAGTTTCACGCAGCACAATCCACACATCCGGTGTATCCTCCACCACTTTCCCCAGGTGGTTGCGCACAAAGTTCAGAACGGGGAAGCCCGTCTCTCGCTCTACCTGATAGGCAGCATCAATAATGGGCAATTGGAG
Source organism: Anaerolineae bacterium (assembly GCA_049969135.1). Taxonomy (GTDB): domain Bacteria; phylum Chloroflexota; class Anaerolineae; order UBA2200; family UBA2200; genus JACIWX01. The sequence goes on along the minus strand of JBMFPM010000307.1, from coordinate 3,067 downwards.
GTCAAACATGTGCGGATGGGCACTTAATCCCTCGATGAGCATCCAATACGCGCCCTGTCTGGGAACCCCTCCTTTTGGCTCATACCCTGTCGGAATCTGCTCGTGGTAGAGTTGAGAAAAACCCAAGAGCCCACCAACCAGTACGCCATCATAACGGATTTCGTTACCGGTAAAGTCAATTTCGAGGCCATTGCACTTAACACCCGTCATCCGCGAGGGAAAAGAGGCAGCATACGCAGACAACCCATGGAGGCCATGCAACGTCCCTTGGATGAACTGCACTGTGTTGGGAAAGGCGAGGTTGTAGGTCTCCATGACATGGTTAACCCAGTTATCGAATGCTAGGCTGTTGGTAGTATAGTAAGTACAACCGCTGACATTTTTCCGCTCATTGGTTTCGTCATCGAAGCCTGTGGCGATGAGGACACAGGAGAGGTTATAAAAGTCTGGGTTGTTATCATAGCGTCGCCCCATGGCTAGGATAAACTGATCAAACCAATACTGCCAGACTGTGTTCCCAAAATTGGGCGTGCACATGGGCTTACAAGGCCCTGATACGCCATCCGGATCATAGCACGAGGTGACAGCTCCGCCACCTTGCGACGCTACCCAAACAGGAGTATGATTGATACCAATTTGCGTTTCGGTTTCATCAGATGTCCAGGTTTGCACGGCAATGCCCACCGGTTTAGCAATGACACTGCCATCCGGCAAGGTCACTTGCATCTCCTGTGCGTCGAGGATGTATTCATCAATAAGCGTCCAATCATAGATCCCCTTTTGTGGATTGAGATCCTTCCAGAGAAAAGCCTTCCAGCCACCCAATGCTCCATACTCTGGGTGGCCGCGCACCTCCTGCCAGTTGCCCCACCGATCTATGTAACGGAAATAATAGTCCGGATTGCTCCAATCGCCGTTCATCCAGTCCAGCATGACAAAGATGACAGGCGGCAGATTTGCGGGAGAAGCTCGTGCGGCGCCAGAGACAGGAGCAGATTGTAGCGGCGGGGCGGGTTCGGACAAGATTGGGGCAACGGTTGGCTCTGATACCGAGGTACATGAGGTAAGAATTACGCCCACGGCAATACCAAGTGCCAGAAGCAATACCACAGGCACAATCCAGTGGTGTCGACAGAGCATGCCTGGATTGTTATGCCTCACTGGATTGTACCTCCCTACTGTGTCGCATTCTTGCTCCTCTAAAATACGTTGCTCGGCATCTTACATCATGCAATATTGGATTCTAAGTATATTGCCCAAATGTTACCCTGTCAAATAGACGAATTGAATCAATTGAATCATCATAAATCTAACTTTGCGCGAATCGTTGCCTCAAGATAAATTCTAACCCAAGGATCTGCGTCTACAAGCAGGGACTTGGGAGGAAAAGAGGCATGATAAGTCGCAAAAGCAAACAAGAATTGCTGGATACCGTGCGCCCGCGGTACTACAAGGCAGGGCGGAAGGAAAAGAAACGCATCTTGGACGAGTTGGATGCCAATACAGGCTATGAACGCAAATACCTCATTCAAGTCCTGAACCATCCTGCGCCACCTCCAGTGCGCCGCAAGCGCCGGGGCAAGAGCCGCTATGGACTGCGTGTGAAAGCTGCTCTGATCCAGATCTGGCGTGCGGCCAACGGCATTTGTGGCAAACGGCTCGTGGCAGGCATGCGGGACTTGATCGACACTCTGGAACGGCATCAGGAGCTTGCATTGGAAGACGAAATCCGCGACCTGCTCTTGCATATTAGCCCGGCTACGGTCGATCGCTTGCTGTACAGCGAGCGCGACAGAAAGGAGCATGGCCAGGGAACAACCAAGCCCGGCACCTTACTGAAACAGTCTATCCCTATCCGCACCTTAGCCGATTGGGATGAGCAGCGCCTGGTTTCTTCGAGGCCGACTTGGTGGCGCACTGCGGTAGCTCTGCTGCTGGGGCATATCTATACACCTTGTGCTTGTTGATGTGCATACAGGCTGGACAGAATGTATCGCCTTGGCCAACAAAGGGCAACAGACGGTGAAGAAAGCGCTCGATGCAGTACGCCAACGCTTACCCTTCCCCATGCTTGGCCTTGACTCGGACAATGACGCGGCGTTCATCAACGCTACCCTAGCTCGTTACTGTGCCCAAGAGCAGATTACTTTCACCCGTTCTCGCCCCAGCAAGGAAAACGATCAAGCCTATGTGGAACAGAAGAACTGGACTACGGTACGCCAAACAGTAGGCTATGACCGCTATGAAGGGCGACGTGCTCTGCGCAGCATGCAAGCCCTGTATCAAGTGCTGCGTCTGCACACCAACTTCTTCCAACCGGTGATGAGGATGACGGCCAAGAAAAGAGTTGGCAGCAAAGTCACAAAGCAGTATGATAACATCCAAATGCCATTCCGACGCGTGCTGAGTTTGCCTGAGGTTGCGGATGCGAAAAAGGCCCAATTGCAGGAGTGCTATCTGGCCCTGAATCCCGCTGCCCTCTTACGTCAGATTCATGAACTGCAGGAGCAGCTTTGGCGCTTGGCCAAAAAGTAAGATTTTATGATGAGGCAACGCGAGCAAGAGCTTAGGGATAACTAATGTGCTGACCGAGACAGTACCCAATTTCTGTATATCTTGAAAAGGTGTTCTCGATCTTTCGCACCGTCTTATGGTTGCGTCACTGAAATGTAACGCATTAGTTCATAATTTCATAAACATATACCTTACCAACCGTAAACCACCAACGATATTCAGGTATTTGGTGTAGCAATCTGTCCCCTGATGACATCGGCTCCTCCTGAATCTCCGTAACGTAATGTAAATCAGGACTCATCATAAGCTTGGGATATACTCTTTCCCACTCCTCTCCATAGTCGGCAGGGTACAACAGTACATAACGCACTCCCCAGCTTCTGAGTAGCGCAATGGAATCCGGGTCAGGGAATTGGGACAACACATTTATGCTCTCCATAAAATGGCGTGGAAACAGGCCGCCGTGACCATAGATAGCTCTTTTGTCATGAAAAGTAGTATTATAACCCAAGTTGCTACCTTGAGATGTTGCAAAGTCCATGGATTTCCTCTA
>JBMFPM010000306.1:0-3225 GCA_049969135.1 Anaerolineae bacterium | reverse complement strand
CCACTGGCTAAGAACAGCATCCGAAACCTCGGACACGTTCAGGAATGGAACCAACTCCTCATCTGGGTCAGTGTAATAATAAGCGCGCGTAAAATCCTGGTTATACTCTGTCTCTGGCTTCTTCTTGACCAACTCATCCCATAAGCGTGTCCCTGGAAATGGTGTAGTAAGGCTGAACATCGCCTCGTCCAGATTCAGCTCAACCGCAAAATCTACAGTCTGTTGCATGGTCTCTTCTGTATCACCAGGAAGCCCAAGCATGAAATAACCCTTGACATGAATGCCCGCTTCTTGCGCCCAACGTACTGCCTGTCGTACCTGCTCCGGTTTGATGCCCTTGCCGATACGGCGCAACACTTCTTCGTTGCCTGACTCGATACCAAAATGTATGCGCCGACAACCCGCTGCATACATCTTGCGCAAGATCTCAGCATCCACGCGGTCTACACGTCCCAGGCATTGCCAGCGAATATCCAGTTCCTCACGGATCAATTGCTCTGTGATGGCTTCCAGCCGTCGCTGGTCAATGGTAAACAAGTCATCAATAAAGTAAAAATTACGGATACCGTACTGGTCAATCACCTGCCTGATTTCGGCAATGATATTCCCTGGGCTACGCTGCCGATATGTCCGTCCAACGATTCCTTTGAAACAATAGCTACAGTTGTAGGGACAACCGCGGCTGGATAAGATCGTCACCATAGGTTGGCCATCGGGAGTACACAAACCATAGCGTCGTAAATCGAACAGGTGTCGAGCGGGAAAAGGCAAGGCGTCTAGGTCGGTGATAAGTGGCCGATCCGGGTTAGAGAGAACCTCCCCACGTAGCCTGTAAGTAAGGCCACGAATGGTGCTGAGATCCCCATTGCCGCACAATGCATGCACTAGCTCCTGTATGGTCTCTTCACCTTCGCCACGTACTACGTAGTCAATCACAGGTGATTCCGCCAGGACGCGCTCTGGATAAACGGTAGCATGAGGCCCTCCCACGATGATAGGCCGGCCCAGGTAGGCTTTTAGCAGTGTCGCGGTCTCCAATGCACTGTGATACACACTGGTCATTGCCGTGATGCCTACTATATGAGGATCAAAAGCACAGACAGCTTGTACATCATCCTCCAGAGCCGTGTGAGGATTGAGGCCGAAATCAAAAATCTTCACATGATGGCCGTCACGCTCTAGAACAGCAGCCAGATAAGCCAACCCCAGTGGCGGATAATCATTGGCCTTCTTATTCCATTTGGGTGAGATTAAAGCAATTCTCATGAGCAGTTATCCATGTCCTCCTTGTACTGACAGTGTGCCTCCTTGAGTATCTGGCGCACACATTCGTGGCTGATGCGGTCTACGATGCCGTGTTTCACCGCTTGCTGTGCCAATTTATGCAAGGTCCAGCGGCTAAAATTCAAGCCTAATTCCCTGGGCTTTGTCTGAGCTAAGCGAACAATCTCTTGCCTTTGTTGTGGAGAGAAGCGCAACCTGGGGCCACCAGAGCGCACTGTCCTCAAACCTTCACACCCCCGTTCATTGAAACGATGAATCCATTTGCGCAGATTGGCCGGATGAGATTTGACGAGCGGCCCTATTTCCGGTACTCGATAGCCTTGACTCGAAAGAAGAATAACCTTGGCTCGGTGCCTCAGCACGGGATCATTACCTGCTAACCACCGCTTGAGTTGTTCCTCTTCCGCCTCAGTTAGCTTGCGCGCATAGAGCGCCATAATCTTGCCCCCTTCGCACTCGAATCTCTGAAAGGATTTCGACCGTTGGCTACCAGGATTTTATCCATCAGAGATGAAAAGCGGATGAAAAACAAGCGCGCGAGGGGTTACAATCCACTCATATAACTCGCTATTTCAAATGCAGAACGTGTAAATTTTTCAACTATATTTATTTTGTAACCAAACGCAAAAGGCCAGCGCTCGCCTCTCACCATCAGGCCAGCTATGGCTCAGGATGCACTCATTTCTTGTGCTCTCGCGAGCGTTTTTGCCTCTGATCCCTTTTGGGCAAGCTCGAGAAATCGAGCAACAACTCGCCCTCTTCAGCCCTAATCTGCTTGGGCAGAACGAAGAAGAAAGTACTGCCTTTTCCTACCTCGCTTTCCACCCAAATCCTTCCCCGATGGTATTCCACAATATGTTTGCATATCGTCAAGCCCAAACCAGTGCCCCGATAGTGCCGCGCGGGACCGCTATCTACCTGATAAAAACGATCAAAAATACGCTCTTGCTCTTTCGCGGGGATACCAATGCCCGTATCTGAAACGGCAACTTGCACTTCTGCTCCCAGATCTTGCGCCGTAATGGTTACCACCCCATCAGGCGGAGTGAATTTGATCGCATTGTCAATGAGGTTGGTCAACACTTGTTCGATGCGCATATAATCCGCTTCGATCACAGGGATTTCGGGCCCAACACGGTTGACAAGCTGAATCTGTCCTCGCTCAGCGAGAGGCTTCAATTTGGCAACGACTGCTGTCGTGAGTTCCGCTAACGAAACCTCTGTAAGGCGCAGTTTAATCTGTCCCGACTCAAGGCGTGAGAATTCAAGCAGGTCATCAATCAGGCTCTGCAAATGCGTGGTCTGGTCACGCACTGTGTTGAGGAAATCAACCTGGGTGTCCGTGAGTGGGCCGGTCTTACCCATCAAGATAATGTCCACGAAGCCCTTGATCGAGTGCAGCGGAGTTTTCAGTTCGTGCGAAACCACTGACAAGAAACTGGATTTCATACGCTCTAGCTCTTTCTGACTGGTCACATCTCTCAATACAGTTACCACTCCTCGTGCCTTACCATCTGCACCTAGAATAGGCGAAGCTAGAGCTTGGTATGTTGCCTCCACCTTATCACCTACTAGAGGCAGAGAAATCTCGCGCACGATAGCTTCTCCTCCGCTGAGCATCGCATCCCGGAAAAGCGACGTCAGTTCCTGGTGTGGAATAACCTCCGCTAGCGGCACACTGCTGGTCACATCAGGCTTGACTCGGAAGATGCGAGTAGCTACTGGATTCATCAGCAATAAATTCAGCTCAGGATCCGTCACAATAACACCGTCCCCGATACCGCGCAGGATAGCTTCGAGTTCATTCCTCCGCTCTTCGACATGCTGGTAAATCTGCTCTGTTTGCCTCTGCTCCTCGACGAGTTGCTCGTACAGCCGAGCATTTTTCACTGCTACGGCTGCCTGATCCGCAAAAGCATTCAAGAGGTTCAGATCCTCATT
>JBMFPM010000305.1:1915-3240 GCA_049969135.1 Anaerolineae bacterium | reverse complement strand
GTGGTGTACCTCGTGGGCGCATTACAGAGATCTTTGGTCCCGAGTCCTCGGGGAAAACCACCCTGGCACAGCACATCATCGCCGAAGCGCAACGTGCAGGTGGCGTGGCTGCCTTTATTGATGTGGAACATGCCCTGGATCCAACCTACGCTGCCAAGTGTGGCGTCGACGTGGATAACCTATACATCTCCCAGCCAGACACCGGAGAACAGGCGCTGGAGATCGCTGAGGCGCTAGTGCGAAGCGGGGCAGTGGATGTCATTGTGATTGATTCCGTAGCCGCTCTGGTGCCCCGCGCTGAAATTGAAGGAGAGATGGGCGATCAGCATATTGGGCTGCAGGCACGGCTCATGTCCCAGGCGCTACGCAAACTCGTGGGCGCCATTAAGCGCTCGAATACGGCTGTGATCTTTACCAACCAATTGCGGCAAAAGATCGGGGTTCTATTCGGAAACCCCGAGACGACTACAGGAGGCAATGCCCTCAAGTTCTACGCCGCAGTGCGGTTGGATATTCGCCGCATGGAAGCAATCAAACAAGGCGGTGAGGTCATCGGAAACCGTACCAAAGTGCGCGTCACGAAGAACAAATTGGCCCCACCGTTCAAAAGCGCCGAATTCGATATCATTTACAATGAGGGTATCTCCAAGAGCGGCGACGTGCTCGATATGGGCGTGGAAGTGGGCATTATCGAAAAGAAGGGGGCATATTACACATACGGTGAAACCAGATTGGGGCAAGGGCGAGAAAATGCCAAAGCGTTCCTGAAGGAAAATCCCGAGCTCCTTGAGGAGATTGCTCAGAAGATCCGCCAAAACATGACTTCCTTGGCGGCAAAATCATTCGGAAGGATCGAGTCGGTCACGGAGGAGCCGGAAGCAACCTACCCGTTTGAGGAGTAAGGGCATAGCACAAATTCTTTATGTATCACAGCGCATTGTTCGCGATACGCAAGGCGAGATAACGTGAGATTGTTCTCGACCACAGCGCTGAGTGAGGCATTGGATTTATCTCTGAATAGGGCTTGGTTTCCTTTTATAGATTTTGCAGAACAAGGATTGGAATGGCTTTATCCCAGTGGCTTGCAGTAAAATGGCAGTTGTATAGAAAGGCATCAGGCTATACCCACCAAAACCACCTGGCTGATTTGGACCATCTGGTGCAAAGGTGGGATGCATTGAGAAACGACGCGATGCGTATAGAGTCACTCCAATCTATACTAGAAACTTGATTGACTGTCTCTCAGGTTACAAAGGAAACCAAGAACATTCTCTGGCTAAGCCTGGAGCAAAGCCAGAGGCCCGATATGCCGAGTCAGAAAGCTG
>JBMFPM010000305.1:0-1905 GCA_049969135.1 Anaerolineae bacterium | reverse complement strand
GGTCGCCAGACCGCAGCTTTTGCGTAATAGATGGCTGGGTATCGCTGATGTTGCAGAAAATCACAGCACTGAAACTGCAAAAAAAGAACCGCCAACGGGTGAACGTTTACCTGGATGGCGAGTACGCATTTGGGCTGCACGCTCTCATCGCTGCTTCTCTGAAAGTGGGACAATCCCTTTCGCCAGAGGAAATAGAGCAGCTTCAGAGACGCGATGCCGTAGAAGTCGCGTACGAACGGGCGCTGGATTTTCTGAGTTACCGACCACGGAGCCACGCCGAAGTGACGGCATATCTTCAGCGCCACCGCGTGCCTGATGCGACTATCCAGAGCGTGATGGAACGGCTCAGCGCCGTGGGGTTGCTGGACGATGAAGCCTTTGCGCGTTATTGGGTAGAAAACCGCGAATCTTTCCGGCCGCGCGGTCAACGCTCCTTGCGCTTTGAATTACGCCGCAAAGGAGTGCCGGATGCTATCGTCGAAGAAGCTATCGAAGGGATTGATGAGGCAGAGAGCGCTTATCGCGCTGGGCGTGACCGGGCGCGGCAGCTCAGTCGCCTGGATTACCAGGTTTTCTATCGCCGTTTAAGCGGATTCTTGCAGCGGCGAGGTTTTGACTACGAGGTAGTCAAAGAGACAGTGAAGCGTTTATGGCAGGAGTCGCAAGGCTCCCAAGAGGAGGAGTATTCATAGCCTCCTGATTTCTCAGGCCCATGTTGTTGCTTATGACCGCAAGATGCGGTAACCGCATGGGACTGTTCAACATATTTCGCATAAGAAGGAAGTAAACGAAGATGAACAACGCATCAGTGACTATCATGATAGGCCTGGCGGTAGGCCTGCTGGGGTTTATATTGGGATATCTAGTCCGGCAATATACCGCCCGAACAAAGATACGCGCTATTCGCGAGGAAGCAGAGAGCTTGTTGGCGCAAGCCAAAACCCGTCTTCAAGAAGCCGAGCTAGAAGCAAAAGCGATGGCGTTGAAGATGAGGGATGAGGTAGAACGAGAGGCAAAGAGGCGACGTGCAGAGCTGGAAAGGCAAGAACGCCGACTACAACAGCGTAGGGTAAGCTTCGATCGCAGGGCTGATGCCTTAGAGGAACGCTCACGCAAGCTAGAGGCACGTGAGAAACAACTGGAACAGCAACGAAATGAACTGGAGCAGCTACGGCGCAAGGAACTGGAAGAACTACAGCGCATTTCCAACCTCAGCCTGGAAGAGGCTAAGGAACTTCTTCTGCAGAGAGTTGCTAATGAGACACGGCAAGATATGGCGCGCGTAATCCGAGAAGTGGAAGAGCAGGCCCGCGAAGAGGCAGAGCGCAAAGCGCGGGAGATTATCACCATGGCCATTCAGCGTGTAGCTTCAGATCAAGTGGCAGAGACAACTGTGTCCAGTGTACCACTGCCCAGCGATGAAATGAAAGGGCGCATTATCGGCCGTGGTGGACGCAATATCCGCACTATTGAGAACATTACCGGCGTGGATTTGCTGATTGATGACACGCCAGAAGCTGTTACTCTGTCCAGCTTTGATCCGGTGCGGCGTGAAATCGCCCGGGTTGCGCTGAACAAGCTTATCCTGGATGGGCGTATCCATCCCGCACGTATTGAAAAAGTCGTGAAGAAAGCGCAACAAGAAGTTGAAGCCATTATCGAGGAGGAGGGCGAACGCGCCGCTTACGAAGTCGGTGTCCACGACTTGCATCCGGAGCTGATCAAATTGCTCGGACAACTCAAATATCGCACGAGCTACGGCCAGAATGTGCTAATGCATTCGATCGAAACAGCGCATCTGGCGGGCATTATGGCAGCCGAATTGGGCGCAAATGTGGCGCTCGCTAAGGAAGGCGGGCTATTACACGATATTGGCAAGGCGGTGACTCACGAGACGGAAGGTTC
>JBMFPM010000304.1:0-3243 GCA_049969135.1 Anaerolineae bacterium | reverse complement strand
TGGCCATAGCACGCAGGCGGATGACACCGGTCGTCGTTTCTTCCGTGCCTCCGATAATGTCGCGCAGCATTTCTGTACGCTCTTTGTGCAGTGTAGTAACCAGGTCAGCACCATCGTCCATCGTGATGTGCGGCTTGTGCGCCAAGGCGGATTTGATATGTTCGTAATACGTCTTGTTGTCCTCACCTTTGATGGCAAAGGTCGGGATGCCCAGATGGGAGACCAAGGATGCGGCGACATCATCCTGAGTGGACAATGGGTTCGAGGCACAAAGAGCCAGCTCTGCGCCCCCAAGTTGCAGTGTGCGCATCAGGTTTGCCGTTTCTGTAGTTACGTGCAGGCAAGCCGAGATGCGGATCCCCAGCAGGGGGCGTTCCTTCGCAAAGCGCTCGCGAATCAAGCGCAGCACGGGCATCTCTCGCTCTGCCCATTCGATGCGGGCTTGCCCCTTATCCGCTAGCGTGATGTCTTTTACATCGTATCTTATTTTGTTCATTCTACTCCTTCGGTTTTTGTCGCGAAGTATATGGAGCGCATGTGTTTACCACACGCTGAATTCGCCGTGGGTCAAGCGCTCGGTGAAGTGGTAGATATTCGCGAGTTCGTTTTCAATGACCTCTTCGACCGGTTTTCGCACATCTTCCAAGCGCACGCCGGGCTTGAGTATCAATTGTGCGGAGGCGATGAGCGGTTTGTCAATAGGCTGGCCGATTTGGCTGCATAGCCAGACATAGACCTCGGCAATGCCAGGCACGTGTTGATAGATGTCGTCTGCGATAAAGTGGGTGAGGAAGGTATAGATTTTGCCCACATGAGCAATGGGATTCTTGCCCGCTGCTGCCTCAGTGCTCATGGGGCGGTTCAGGGCAATTACGCCGTTGACTTTGTTGCCACGCCCCACCTGGCCACAGTCACCACCTTCGGCAGAAGTGCCCAGGACTGTCAGGTACATACCATCTTCGCCACGGCCTTCTACATCCAGCGTATTGAGGTCAACGGTAACTTTGTCAAAGTTGCGCTTTTCGTTGGCGACAAACTGCTCAATCTTGGCTTTGATTTCGGCTTTGCGTGCGAAATATGCCTTCTCGCTGGGCACAAAGCGGTCTACAAAAGCCATTGCTACCGTGAGGATCAATTCGCGATGGCGCCGGTAGCCCATGACTTTGATGTCTTCGCCGGATTCAGGGAATTCCTTCTTGAATTCGGGTGAGTTCAGGTAACGCTCAGTTGCCAATACAATGCGCTCGGTCTCAGTCAGAGGGGCATAGCCCACAGCAGCCGATGTATCATTGGCGCCAATGACCTCGCGGTCAAAGATGTCCGTCAGTTCTGGCGAACCGGGTTTGATTTCGTTTTGGAAAACAATATGCGCCGTGGGGTCCACAAAGCGCAGGTTCTTGCGCAGCCATTCCTGCGCTGTGGCGATAGCGATCTCCCCAACAGGCACCTTTTTGCCCTTGAATTCGTAGATAGCGCGGTCTCCGAAGACCAGGCGCATGGGTTCTTCCACCGTTCCACCACCAATACGAGGAGTGGTCTTGCCGGCGACCAGCAGGCCTTTGTCAATATTGTGGTGCACTACCCGGCCGAAGGTCTTGATATATTCCCGGCACAGGCTGACCGAGACCTCTTCCATGATGGCATCGCAGATGGAATCCGGATGACCAACGCCTTTGCGCTCTACCAACTCTACTGCCTGGTTTTCGACGGGAGTCTTGTCCAGGCTTTCTACCGTAATGTTTCTCATGTGGTTCCTCCTTTTTGTTCAGTTTGCTATATCCATACACTTACGTGTAAGGGGTACTCATTTCTTTCTCGCGTTCAGGTGTTCGCATTGATCACTCCATGGGCATGTGGGTTCAAAGTTGGTAAAAGCTTTGAACTCACGATAGCGTGCCATGATGTCCTGCATGGTGAGGGTGCGTAGCCGTCCTACGCCGAAATCTTCCACCGTGAAGGAAGCCACGACACTGCCATGGATAATGGCTCGTTTGATTTCCTCCTTGCCGATGTGCTCTTGTTGTGCCAGGTAACCGATGAATCCTCCTGCGAAGGAATCCCCTGCTCCGGTAGGGTCCTGAATTTTTTCCAGGGGATAAGCTGGGGCGAAGAAAAAAGAGCGGGTGGGCTCATCGCCATTGGCGAACATGGATGCGCCATACTCGCCTTTCTTAACCACCAGTGCCTTGGGTCCCTGGCTGAGGATCTTGCGCGCGGCACGGATGAGGCTGAAGGTATTGGCATACTGACGCGCTTCCGCTTCGTTCATCAGGACGATGTCCACAGCAGCAATTGCCTGGCTGAGTACTTCCTTGCGGTAGTTGATCCAATAATTCATCGTGTCCAGCACAGTTAGTTTTGGCTTTCGGATCTGTGCCAATACCTCCAATTGCAGCAGGGGGTCAATATTGGCTAGGAAAACATAGTCCGAGTTTCGGTATGACTCGGGCAGGTCCGGATGGAAGTTCGCAAATACGTTCAATTGTGTGTCCAATGTCTCGGCAGTGTTCATGTCATAGCTGTAGCGCCCAGACCAACGGAATGTTTTCCCTTTCACCACTTGCAGACCATCGAGGTTGACGCCGCGCTGTTTGAGGAAGTCAATGTGTTCCTGGGGGAAATCCGTTCCCACCACGGCGACCAAATTCACTTGATCGTAGAGTTGGGCTGCGGCTGAGAAATAAGTTGCTGAGCCGCCTAAGGTATCTTTCACCCTGCCAAAGGGCGTTTGAATGGAATCTAAGGCAACCGAACCAACGACTAGTATGCTCAACGTCCCTTCTCCTTGTGGTAGAAATAAGCTCGATCTTAGGTAGTCATGTATCGTGCGCGCATTTGTGCCGATACTTCAGCGGTCAGTTCCAGGATGCGCTCGGCTGTGTAGCGATCCAGGGAACCCGTGCCGCAGGATGGCGTGACCAGACCTGCAGCCAGGAGTTTATCCTGGGAAATCCCTTTTTTGACCAGCAAGTCCATTGCCTGGTGCAAGCGTTCTAACAAGCTATCTGCGGTCTCACCTTCCACAGCAGGGCTTGCGGGGACAATACCCCAGGCGATGATCCCGCCACGTTCCAGAAAAGCGGCGACGGCATCAGGATAAAGCGACAGGGATTCTGCGTATTGATAGGCGTCTAGGCTTAGAATGTCTACTGAGGTGTCCAGGAGGACGGACCAATCCGTATTGCCGCAGCAGTGCACGCCTTTGAGTCCCGCAATGCCAGCCAAGACCTCTTCGAGCAGCGT
>JBMFPM010000303.1:0-3244 GCA_049969135.1 Anaerolineae bacterium | reverse complement strand
AGTAGTAGATGATATAGCCCTGGCCCGTAGGGTGCACGCGCAAGGACTGCGCTGGCGCTTGATGGACAGCAGTGGTCAGGTCTACTGCCGCATGTACCACAGCTTCCAAGAGGTATTCGCGGGTTTTGGCAAGAGCCTGTTCGCTTTCTTCGACCAGAATGTCCTGCTTTTCCTCTTCGTCTGGCTGTGGCTGCTCGTCCTTTTCTGGGAGCCGTGGATCGTGCTGGCATTGGGCATATTGGGCAGTCACGTTTCCCCAGTGAACATTGCCCTCGCCGGTCGGGCGATCCTCCTCTCCCTTTTGCTCTGGGGACTGAACCACTGGCGCTTCGGCTACAGGCTCTATCTGGCACTGTGCTACCCGCTGAGCATCCTGTTGGCGGTGGTCATCGCGTTCTCTTCCCTATACCTGACGCTCTCTGGACGCGGGACGTGGAAAGGACGCCGCTTAGGTAAACCAAATTCCAATTGACATTGCGGATATTCCATGATACAATTTCTATGCTGTCAATTGATGTCTGCAAGGAGGAGAGCAACATGCAACCTGTCAAAGTATTCCTGACCACTCTGGTGATCCTTATTGTCATAAGCGCATGTACAAAAACGCCGACCCCCACTGCCACGCCCGCCCCAGAGCCCACGGTGCAACCCACAACTCCTGCCCCGCCGACCACGGCAATTCCTACCACCCCCGCTCCTCCCGTCACCGGCCCCACGGTGGGTGAACTGGCAAGCGTGGGCCAGCCCTTCTACGCCGCTTCCTGTGCGCGCTGCCATGGCGCTACGGCTCAGGGCGCATCCGCGCCGGCCCTCATCGGCCCAAACGCCAAGCTCGACAAGTTCGGCAATGCCCAAGCGCTGCTGCAATACATGAGCCGCGCCATGCCCCCGAATGGGCCAGGCAGCCTGACTGCTGAGCAATACCTGCGCGTGCTTGCCTGGCTCTTGCTGGGCAATGGCTATGTCCAGTCGGACACTGTGCTCGATCCGAACGCACTGGCCGATCTACTGCTGATAGTGAAGAAATAGGAGGGAAAATATGGCCGATACGAGAATGAACAAGCAAATGGATATGGGGATGACCATCCTCGCCCTCGGCTCCTTGTGGGGCTTTTCTGAGGTGGTGGTCAATGGGCTTATCCAGCGTGCTGGCTTACCCTTCCGCGCTGCCATCCTGACCGGCATCGGCGTTGGTCTCATAGCAGTCGCCGTTGCCCTGTTCCGCAAGCCGTGGCCCCTGGCCGGCATCCCTGTGGTTGCTATCCTGGTCAAGCAACTGGTGGTGCCCATCTTGCACGTCTCTGTGCTGTGCAAAGCGAATTCCTGCCTGGCTGTCCTGCTGGAGGGGCTGGCGCTGGCTGGAGCCGTTGCTGTGGCAGGGCATAGCCTGCACAAGAACAGCCTTGCCCGTGCTGCTACGGGTGGGGCCGGGGCATTGCTTGCCGCCGGCACCTTCCATTTCCTGGGCATCCGCCTGGCGCCCTGCCAGTACCTCTTGTCCTTCAACCGACCAGGGGGACTGTTGGCTTTCCTGGCGGCTGAGGGCGTGCCCTGGGCGATCGCCTCGGCTGTGCTCTTCCCCCTGGGCTACCGTCTGGGTGAATGGCTGGAAGCGAACGCCGTGCCCTTGCGCCTGCGCCAGCCGCTTGCCTACTATGCCGCCCAAGTTGGCTTGATCGCTGCCTGCTGGGCTGCCAGTGCTGCCGCCATTGCCGCGGGGTTTTAGGGGCGCAGCACTCCAGTAAGTAGCGGGGAAGGGGCTCACAATTAGCCCTCCATAGCAGAACCCAAGAATACGGAGGACAGGGTGAACAAGTTTCTGTTCGATACGGCCAAGTTGATTGAGTTGTGCCGCCAGAATGGGATTGTGCGTATTGGCCTCTTCGGCTCGGTCGCGCGTGGGGAAGCCAAGGAACGAAGCGATATTGATTTGTTGGTGGAATTCTCCAGGCCGATTAGCCTGCTGAAGTTTGTCGCATTGGAGCGGCAGCTTTCCAATGCTTTGGGACGGAAAGTGGATTTGCTAACCGAAGCTGCGATCAGCCCCTATCTCCGCGAGAGCATCAAGCGAGACTTGCAGGTGATCTATGAAGCGCCGTGATACGGTCTATCTCCGCCATATCCTTGATGCAATAACGAAGGTAGAAGCATATATCCAAGACAAGGATGAAATATCCTTCAAGCAGGATACATTGGTTCAGGATGGAGTGATTCGGCAAATCGAAATTATTGGTGAAGCTACCAAGCGACTTTCTAGGAAACTGCGCGCTAGGTATGGACACCTTCCATGGCAAGATATAGCAGGCATGCGAGATAAGCTGATTCATGATTATTTTGGTGTGGACATCGGTCAAGTTTGGCTCACCGCAACAGAGGATTTGCCAGTGCTCAAGGCTGAGGTGGAGAAAATATTGGCAAAGGTGAAGGAACAAGCTGATGAGATGTGACGCGGAGTAGTATCGCCGTCTTTCGATGCGGTTAAGAATGTAGCGCCAATCTCCAGCAGCAGGAGGGTATCCAATGCGCTACACCGAGATTGATGCATACGACGAGGCACTGATCAGCGCCGCTATCGATGCCTTGCGCAGGAACTATCTCCCCTCCTGGTCGCCGGATGGCACACAACTGGTCTTCACCTCCCAGCAGACCGGCAACTATGACCTGTTCTTGCTGGATGTGGCCAGCGGACGGCAGATCCAGCTCACGACTAGCCCCTACTCCGATGCACACGGGACATGGTCACCGCAGGGGAATGAAATCGTCTACACCATGGTTTGGGAGGAGGGCGGCAGGCTGACGCGGGGAATCGGAATGCTCAACGTGAGCAACCCTGCCCAGCCATGGCGCGTAACCTTCGGCGACATCGGCGCGCTGCAGTTTGCCTACCCCGATTGGTCGCCTGATGGACGTTTCATCATCTTCGCGGCAGGCGACGCTCCATGGTTTGAGCTGTACGCGGCGTCCTCGCGCGGCACCACGGCAGTGAAGCTGACCAGTGCCACTTCGCGGAGCAGCATCGCGCCGACCTGGTCACGGTAAGTAGGAGCAATTGAGAATATCGAGCGGGACATCCCATTTTCAGGAGACAGGAGCGAAAATGAAATATAACCCAGACCGGCACTATCGCCATTCCATTATGGACCCCACCCGCGTAAAACCATGCGTAAACAGATGAGCAACAAATATTCCAGGAGGTGATGGATATGGCATTTCGTGCGTTGTTCCTTGCCCATGCTCCAGACGC
>JBMFPM010000302.1:0-3246 GCA_049969135.1 Anaerolineae bacterium | reverse complement strand
CGATGATGAATTGAGGGCAATTGGCCAGGTAGAGGGCAACGCGGTCGCCTTTCTTGACTCCCAGTTGCTGCAGGGCAGCAGCGAAGCGGTCAGCCAGGTCATTGAGTTGCGCGTAGGTCAGCTTGGCATCCATGAAGATGGTCGCAGTTGCATCGGGGTACTTGCGCGCAGACTCTTCCAGATTGGTGTACAACGGACGTTCGGGGTACTTGATCGTGTGCGGGACTTGGGGTTCATAATTCTTTAGCCAGGGCTTCTCCATTGTCTCCACTCCCTCCTTTGGGTTAATAGTGTGCCACGCAGACGCCAGCGGCATAGATAGTATACAACGACTACTACCAATACGTCAAACACTCAATCCTGTTCTTTTGTGCCATATCGCTTCAACCTTTATCTGTTTGCCTTTCTCACCTCCTTCCCTTTTGCAGTGCATACAGTGCAGCCCCTAGAGCTCCTACCGTCTGCGGATCGGGAGGCACTGTGATAGGGTATGCACATTGTCTGGACAATTCTGTGACCATCCCGATATTGAGTGCAACTCCACCAGTGAGCATGACCTCTGCTTCCAAGCCAACGCGCGCCACTAACCCCAGCACACGGCTGGCGATCGCTTGATGCAGTCCAGCGGCCACGTCTTGTTTTGCAGCCCCCCGTGCTATATGGGAGATTGCTTCTGATTCGGCAAAAACCGTGCAAGTGCTGCTAATCGTTACAGGATGCTTGGACTGAAGCGCCAAGGCCCCAAATTGTTCCACAGGCACGTCCAGTGCCGCAGCCATAACTTCTAAGAAGCGCCCGGTTCCCGCTGCACACTTGTCGTTCATGGCAAAATCCACTACCCGCCCCTGCGCATCCAAACGGATCGCTTTGCTATCTTGCCCCCCAATATCAATAACTGTGCGGACCGCAGGGCATAAATGGAAAGCCCCACGGGCATGACATGAAATTTCAGAGACTTCTTCATCTGCCCTTGCAAAACGCACTCGTCCATAGCCGGTAACTACGGTATACGCTATTTCAGCAGGTGTCAAAGCGTACTCCTCCAACAAGCGCATTACCAAAGTTTCGGCTGCCTCTTGTCCCCCGTAGCCAGCCGGCATCACCCCCTTTGCCCGCAAGGCCTTCTCGGCATCTAGGAGTACCGCCTTCACGGTAAGCGACCCAATATCCACACCCAAGAAATACGGCTTGCTCATTTTCTCTCCGCTAGGGTCTCCATGAAAGCTTGAATCCTTGTCCTCACCGCTTCTGCTGCAAAAGCGCGCGCATCACACATATCAGATTCAATGATCAAGCCCGGCACCCCCGTATGCTCAGTAACCCTACGCTTAATGGCATACTGTCCCAAGGAATATGGTTTGCAACTGCGATTGCAATGCATGACAAACCCATCCACCTCGTACTCACGAATCAACTGCTCCATCAACCGGCTGCGATACTGCAGGCTCTGGTTGAGGAAGACGGTAGCATAGGCTGTGGCAATTCCTTCCATCAGTGCTGATTGATCTTGAGGAATTTCTTGGGACCAACCCCCCGTGTAGGTATCAACTACAAAGCAAGCTCCGTAATCCACGAAATAGTTGTAAAAACGATAGAGGTGATGCCAAATCGCAATATTATCCCAGAGCAACCGGTACTTTTCCTCTGGAATAGCCCCGATACCGTTCTTCACGCGCATCTCTACTTCAGCCTTGAGATGACGGTAGAAGCGTACAGCTCCTTCAGTGCCCCGCAATACCACGATCGGGGCCATGTTCACAAACAAATCAGGAGCATTTAGTGGCGAAGGCCGTGCTTTGCACAGTGCACGTATTTCACTCCATAGCCGCACCGTCTCATTGGCTAGGCGGGTAGTTCTCTCCAGACGCTTCATACTTAGGCGACGCCCCGTTGTCCTCTCGACAAAACGGATCATTTCCTCCAGTTGGGCAACCACATAAGTCAGCATGTGCGAGTCAAAACCGTCATGGATGAAGGGAGTATCTAGGATGAAAAGCGGCACCTTGTAATGCGCGGCAACCGCCTCATACCACTTGATGACCGTGCCACAGATATTATTGCAGGCAATGAGCAAATCAGGCGGCGGTAGTCCACCCATCGGCGCGCACACACTCTGAAAAATGGAGCCTAAACTGGTGCGGGCATAGGAACATAGATCAGGTGAGTAACCTTGTGCTTCGGCTACCTCGCAGAGGGGCACCGCCTCTCGGCGTGCCCCACAAAGGGCGCCATAGTTCTCGGGATAGACAGCTATTACGCCCATAGCACGCAGGATCTCCACAGGCGCTCCGCTGGTCACCCAGGCAAGGGGCCTGCCCAATCGCGGCAGGCGTATCCTGGTATAATGCCATTGCATCAAACGCTGCAACTCGGCAGCCGTTTTCAATTTCTTGTACCGTTTCTCAGCCATTGCCTGCTTCACCACAAAGACATCAAGCCTAGTGCATACTGCAATATGCATTTTTATGACATGCAGTTTAAGCCCCTCGCAACAGTTCGATAAACGCTTGGATTCGGGTACGCAACTGTCCGGTGGGCACAGTCAAGTCCGTCTCAATCAACAGATGAGGTACTCCCACACTGGCAAGCGCTTTCGCGAGCAGTGTAAAGTCGAAAGCATGGGGATCACAGAATTTGGGCGGTACAAAAATCACGCCTTGAGCTTCTGTGCGGTGTATTAGGTTCAGTATGTGCTCGACGCGAGAGTTTGTATCATCATGCTTGGCTGGGCAAGGCACGCGCTTTAGATAACGCTCCGCCAATGCGGCAAATGGTTCCTGTGTTTCATCCACCAGCACGTCGAAATAGCGGCTGCCCGTACACAAGTCGTCCCACACCACTCGCCCTCCTAGCTCATAAATCATCTTCGGAATCACAGGATCATCGAGGATAGCTCCAACCAGAATCACCGCTGGCCCTTGATAATGGCTTTCCTCCTTTTCCCTCAGGTTCTGCAGGGATGACCGCAGTACGGTATTATACTCCTCCACGGGTATCGCCATACCTGCCAGAGCAAGGGTCCAAAATTGCTCCACCGTGAAAGCCTGGCGATGTTCATAAAGTGCAGCCAGTAGGCGTCGCTGCTCATTGTACAAAGCAATGCTGGTCCGCAGCGCATCTTCTGTTACCGACGCACCAAACTCAGACTCCAAAACGACGGCTAGGCGGTGCAATTCTGCAAGGAGGTAGTCTCGCGCACCCACATTGCGCAACACAGTGGGCAACGAAAGAGTGAACAGTGGGAAT
>JBMFPM010000301.1:0-3247 GCA_049969135.1 Anaerolineae bacterium | reverse complement strand
TTCATCCGCCTAAGGCTATGCAAGGCATTTCTTGCCCCCAAGTTGAACTACACCCTGTGTGCAGTGTGCGGGGCATAGTTCAGCCTGAGGGCAAGTTGCCGCTCCCTCGAAAGTGCTTATAATGTAGCTAGCAGTTGATCATCACATCGCACAAGGAGGTCCTGCATGAGCAAAGAAGTCATTGCTACAGACAAGGCACCCGCTGCCATTGGCCCCTATTCCCAGGGAATACGCGTGGGAAACCTGGTCTTCACCGCCGGGCAAGTGGGCTTGGTGCCCGGCACGAAGGAATTCGCCGGCCCGGACATCACCAGCCAGACCCGTCAGGCGCTCAAGAACGTGCAAGCTGTCCTCGAGGCGGGTGGGTCGTGCCTGGCTCACGTGGTCAAGACCACGGTCTTTATGGCAGACATGAAGGAATTCCCGCTAATGAACGAAGTGTACGCCGAGTTCTTTGGTGCAAATCCACCAGCTCGCTCCACGATACAGGTAGCCGCGCTGCCCATGGGAGCCCGAGTGGAGATCGAAGCCGTCGCCGAGGTCTGCGATTGTGGGCCCACGCGTCTTGAGGGTTGTACAAAGGAATAGCATGGAACTGAGCGATGAATTGCGCGGTGAATTGCTCCTCTACCAGGGGAACGAGATCACCGAGCATCACATTTACACCGCTTTGGCGCGGGTAGCCCCACTGCCAGAGAACCAGCGCATCCTGGAAAAGATCGCCGCTGACGAGTTGCGTCATTATCACCAATGGCGCGCCTATACGCACCAGGACGTCGAGCCCAATCGGCGCCAGGTTTTGTGGTACTACTGGATTAGCCGCATCTTCGGGCTTACCTTTGGCATCAAGCTCATGGAGCGCGGTGAAGAGTCAGCCCAAGTGAACTATGGACACTTCCATGGCATCATCCCCGAAGCCGATGACATCGCTCGCGAGGAAAACGAACATGAGCAAGCCCTGATCGGACTCCTGGATGAAGAACGACTGCGCTACATCGGTTCTATCGTCCTGGGATTGAACGACGCGCTGGTCGAGTTGACTGGTGCCCTGGCTGGCTTGACCCTGGCGCTGAGGGATACAAAGCTGGTTGCCCTGACCGGTTCAGTAACCGGAATTGCCGCTGCTATGTCCATGGCGGCATCGGAATACCTCTCCACCAAATCCGAAGAGGGGATAAAAGACCCTCTTAGAGCTTCACTCTATACCGGCATTGCCTATATTGCGACCGTTTTGACCCTCATTCTGCCCTATCTCATTTTGAAGAACCTTTACCTTTGTCTAGCTTGTACGCTGCTGGCGGCAGTGGGGATCATTGCCTTCTTCAACTACTACATCTCTGTGGCGAAGGATGTGCCATTCCGTCAGCGTTTTCTGGAGATGACTGGGCTGAGCCTGGCCGTGACCATCCTCAGTTTTCTCATCGGCACAGCCATTCGCTCTCTGCTGGGCGTGGAAGTGTAACATTTGGGATCGCTGAAGTATGACTTCAGCAATCCCAAATTCCAGGTGTGCTAGTGTGGATAACCAGAGAACTGACTGACAAATCCGAAATCCTCGCCTACCTGGAGACAGACCGCCCTTACGCTGCCTATGCCATTGGCGACCTGGAGACAGGGCTGTTCGAACAGTGCACATGGGCTGGCGCGGAAAAGGATGGACGGCTACAGGCTTTAGCGCTCTATTTCCGTGGCTTGAGGCTGCCAGCCTTTGTGCTGATGGGCGAGCCCGAGGGGCTACAAGCCATCTTTCGAGAACTGCTGTATCCGCAGCATGCCTACCTCACGTGCTGTGCGGAGCACCTGGCAATGCTTGCACGTTTCTATGCATGGGAGGAGCGGATCCCCATGTGGCGCATGGCACTGGCTCCCCCACACTTCCGCCCTGTAAAAGGCACCTGTGTGCGGCTTGGGCCCCGCCATGCAGACCAACTCACGGCATTGTACGCACACGGCGGCGGGGATGCCTTCATGCCCTCACAACTGGAGCGAGGCGTGTTTTATGGCATCTTCGCAGAGGACAAGCTAGTTGCTGCTGCTGGGACGCACCTGGTCAGTCCCACCTACCATGTGGCAGCAGTAGGTAATGTCTTCACCCATCCGGACTATCGTGGACGTGGCTTTGGTACAGTAACCACCAGTGCTGTGGTAGCCGAGTTGCTACAGCAGGACATTGCGGATATTGTGCTCAATGTCAGCCAGGATAATGCAGCAGCGATTGCGCTCTATGAACGGCTGGGCTTTCGACGCACGTGTCCATTCTTCGAGGGCCCTGCTCACGCCATTGCACAGTAAGCCGCAAGCACAGAAGGATAGGAGGCAAAACATGCAGAAAATCGACTTGAAAAAGGAATGGAAGCATCTCTATGCGCCCTCGGCGAGAGAAGTGGAGGTTGTGGATGTCCCGCCATTGTTGTTCGCCATGATAGACGGCAGGATGCAACCTGGGGAGACACCGGGAACGTCACAGACATTCCAGGAAGCCGTCAGCGCGCTATATGGTATATCCTACACGCTCAAATTCCTCTCCAAGAAGCGCAAAGACAACCCCATGGATTACCCGGTCATGCCGCTGGAAGGGCTGTGGTGGAGTGCCTCAGGAGAATTCGATTTCAACCGCCCAGAAGACTGGCAATGGACGTTGATGATCATGCAACCTGAGCACATCACGGCGGAGATGTTCCAGGAAGCGCTAGAGTCACTCAAGAAAAAGAGGGACAGTCCTGCGCTGAGCCGACTCCGCTTGGAGCGCTTCCACGAGGGATTATGCATCCAGATCATGCACGTAGGGCCTTATGCAACGGAAGCTGCTACGATTGAGAAAATGAAAGCCTTTGCCCAGGAGCACGGCTACCGCTATCGTGGCAAGCATCACGAGATCTACCTGGGCGATCCACGGCGTGCCAGCCCAGAGAAGCTGCGCACGATATTGCGGCAGCCAGTAGCGAAGGATTAGCCATCCCCAACCTACTTAGCGATGCCAGGAAGAGCCTGTTCTGCGTACAACGAGGAAACTTGCATGGCAGGGAATGAATTTCCCTGGCTGAACGCTGTAAGCTGGCTAAGGCCAACTCAGCTCTAGCAGCATGTCCCCTCAGTAGGGGCGAAAAAACTTTCGCCTATGCTGAGGGCAAAAACTTTCGCCTATGCTGAGGGCGAAAAACTTTTCGCCCCTACACTATCCGCCCGTATTCCCCAGAGGGTGTTGAAAAAGGCGGATTAGTGGGGACAAGCTCCCCTTTGGGGAGGG